>JAJPJN010000011.1 GCA_021324185.1 Terriglobia bacterium
GCCAGCACCAGGATAGACGAGAAATTGGTTTTGGAAAAGCTTGTAGTTGTCGTCGATCGGGAGAAATAGTTGTCGTTGAACGGGAAAAGTAGTTGACGCCGAACACTGGCGCTTCACTTTCACATCCGTTCCGGCCGGGAAGACGGTATCCAGGTGAGCTGCGACTACGAGTACGCGCGGCGATGCGCCTTTTCGTAATGCCAACACATTCCCAGCCCCGTCGATTTCGACACTGTCCAGATGGACGCGGCGAAATTCCGCGGCGATGGCTGCGGCGCGCTGTTCTTCGTGAAACGGAGGCGCGGGAATCTCAGCGATTTTCACCTGAAGATCGACCTGAGCGGTCTCGTGCTGCGCAAGATATTGCAAGGCCTGATGAACTTCGGGGCGATTGGCAATGTCATCAGCCGCAATCACGGCGCCAGTTACCGCCATAGCTATGGTCAGAATGAGTCGTAATAATCGCGTAAAGCTTTTCTTCATATCGATCCGTCCACGGGTTTAGGCAGGAGTCCATTCAACTCCCGCACCCGCAGTGCGGGCCCGTTCGTAGACGGCAGCGGCGGCAGCTACATCCTGAAGCGCCGTTCCAGTGGAATCGAACACGATGACTTCGCCGGCGCAGGTACGGCCGGTACGCTTCCCAGCGATGATCTCACCCAACTCCGCGTGGATTCGGCCGGGATCCAATAAGCCCTGCGCCACAGCGTGATGAGTTTCTCCCACACGTACGGCTTGCGCGCGCAAATCGGTGACAAGTTTCGCATTGGCCACCAACTCGGGCTCGAGTTCCTGTTTATCAGGACTATCAGCACCTACAGCCGCGATAAACATACCGCGTGGAATGTGCTCGCGGCGAACGAAGAAAGCCTTAGCGGGCGTGCAGGTCACACAGATGTCGCTGTGTTGCAAAGCGGCGGCTATATCGCTCACCGGCGTGACGGGAATACCCAATTCGCCGGCCATTTCTGTGGCAAAGCTCTGCGCACGATCGCGCTGCCGCGACCAGACGAAGACTTGCTCCAGAGGCAGCACGCGCTGTAACGCTTTGAGCTGCACGCGCGCCTGTGTGCCACATCCGCATACAGTGCAGACCTGTGAATCCGAGCGCGCCAGGTATTTTGCGGCAATTGCGGTGGCAGCTCCGGTCCGCTGTATTGTGATTTCGATGGAATCCATTGCGGCGACAGGCACGCCATTATCGGCGCGGCAGAGAATAATCAGGCCCTGAATATTGGGTAACCCGAAACGGGTCCGGTTCTGAAAAAAACCACCGTTCACCTTCAAGGCGAAATAGGGCGGGCTACCACGCAAACCACCCGCTTTGATGTGAAATTCGCCTTCGCCGGCATCGACGTGGGATAAAGCGGGTTCCAGAGACTGGCCTTCGGCGTGTAGGCGGAATGCTTCTTCAACGGCGTTCACGTAATCGGGAAAGGCCAAGAGCGAGGAAATTTCAGAACGTGAGAGCAATAGCATCCGAGTGTGTTGGCGACAAGCGAGACTTGTCCGGGGACCATCGTATCGCGGGTGTGCATATATCGGTAAAATCTATATTTCCTTGACGACATTACTGATTTGACGAATGTCGAGGTGAGCAGTACTATTGTTCACAAGTTCGGGCTGCTAAATGGGAGGGGTTTCGTGCGCGTTGCTCTGCTTGCCTCGATTTGCTTGTTTTCTATTTTCACCGTTTGGGGCCAGACCGATATTGCTTCACTATCAGGCCGGGTAACGGACCCTTCAGGCGGCGCTATTGTGGGCGCCCAAGTGACCGTTACGAATACAGGCACTGGCGCTTCAAATCAGATGAAGACGAATGAAGCCGGTCTTTACAACTTTTCTGCTCTTGCGCCTGGCTCCTATGACCTATCCGTGCGGGCCAAAGGATTTCAGAATGTAGAGCACCGCGGCATTGTTCTGCACGTGGAAGATCGCGCTACGCAGGATGTGTCGCTGCCGGTCGGATCCAGTATTCAAACCGTCGTCGTACAGGCTGAAGCCACTGAAATCAATACTCAATCCGCCGCAGTGGGAACCGTGGTGTCGCGTGATTTTGTCGCAAATCTTCCGTTGAATGGGCGCAGCATCCAATCCCTGGTCACACTGACGCCGACAGTTGTGGTAACCCCGGTGAGTTCCGGCAGCCCGGGGCAGTTCAGCATGAACGGCCAGCGGCCCGATGCAAACTACTTCACCGTGGATGGAGTAAGTGCAAATATCAGCGTGGGTGCGGGGGCAAGCGTGTTGGCCGGTGCATCAGGATCGGGAGTTCAGCCCAGTTCGAGCGGGGGCTTCAATAATCTGGCCTCGATCGATGCCATCCAGGAATTCAAAATACAGACTTCCACATTCGCTCCTGAATTTGGCCGCACGCCGGGTGGACAGGTTTCGATTATCACGCGCAGCGGAACCAATCAGTTTCATGGGGATGCATTCGATTATCTTCGCAACAATGTGCTGGACGCGAATGACTGGTTTTTGAACAGCATTCCGCCGAGGACCGGAATTCCCGTGCATCCGCCCGAGCGACAAAACGATTTTGGGGGTGTACTGGGCGGCCCCATCTGGAAAAACAAGCTTTTCTTTTTTGCGTCATATGAAGGCGTCCGTTTGGTGCAGCCGACTCCACTGCTCAAACAAGTGCCATCACTATGCGCTCGCGGGGACGGGCCATGCCCGGCAGGCGCCAAGCCGGCCGTGCCTGCTATTCAACCTGTGCTTCATGCTTATCCACTTCCTACCGCTGGTGGGTGCGGCAGCGCGCTCCCTCCCACGTCCGATCCGTTGCTGAGCCCATTCTGCCAAGGTTATTCATCAACGGTGAATATGGATACCGGCAGCATTCGCGCCGACTACTATCTGAACAGCAGATTCAATGTGTTCTTCCGCTGGGTTGATTCCCCGTCAATTTCGAAAGCACGGAGCGCAAACGCTACCTCGCTTTTTGTAACAGAACCGGGATGGACTTCGACCACAGCCCGAGGAGTCTATATCATTAATCCCGCTCTGGTCAACGATTTTCGTTTTAATTACAGCGTGGCGACGGGTTACGCGTACAGCATTCTTGACGCCTTCGGAGGAGCCGTACCGATCCCGACAACCAACACGGCTATTTTTCCGCAGCTCACGCTGCCAAATGTTGGAACGCTCACTCCATCCGATACGCGGTTCTTTATCACTTACACACCGGGGTCATCGTGGCGGGACGGCGAGGAGACTAATAACCAGGCAAAGCAATGGAATTATGTGGACAGCTTGAGTTGGACGGCCGGAACACATGAAATGAAGTTCGGTGTCGATTTCCGGCGGTTGGCGCCCGTCCAGGCGCGCGCCCCGTATCAACAAAGTTATACCTTCAACAACTCCGCCGCGATGAACAATGGCATCGCCAATACGTATCTCTCATTGATCAACCCGTACACAGTTTCGCTTCTATACAACTTGAGCTTGTACGCGCAAGATACGTGGAAAGTTAGGCCGCGCTTGACTATGACGTATGGATTACGCTGGGAATTCAATCCGGCGCCTGGAACGCTCGATAACGTTCCCGACCTTGGATTTACGCAGGTGAGCTATTCCAACTTAGCAGCGACGCAAGTGGCTCCGATCGGCTCGCCGATTTACAAGACACAATGGAATGCATTCGCACCGCGAATAGGAATTGCGTATCAGCTTTCGAACAATCCCGCGCGAGCCACGGTAGTTCGCGCCGGATTCGGAATTTTTTACGACACGACCGGCTATTACTCCAATATTTCAGCGTTGAACGGATCGAGTGCTTCTCTGTCCAACGTGACCTTCCCGGCGACGCCATTTCAGCAGGACCCGCGTAATATCAATCCAAATCCAAACACCGCTCCGTGGCCCAATGTTGAAAGCACTATCCCGAACCTGCGCTTGCCAAAGGTTTATCAGATGAATGTCGCGCTCGAACAATCGTTCGGCGCCGCCAATCTGTTTACGGTGACATATGCGGGCGCCGTGGGGAGGAACCTGTTTGTCACTCAGGCGTTTGCTGCTCCAAACGCCAACCTGCCACAGGGCTTTTTAGCCATCACGAACGCCGGCACATCAGACTACCATTCGCTGCAAGCGCTTTATCAGCGGCGTTTGTCTAAAGGCCTGCAGGCGATGGCGTCATACACCTGGTCTCATGCCATCGATAACGGCTCGAGTTCCAACTACACTCTGCCGAATAATACGATTGAATCGCCCTCCAACGAGCGCGCCAGTTCGGATTTCGACGTCCGCCATTCCTTCCAGGCTGCGATCACCTACAGCGTGCCCAATCACAGCCAGAACCGTTTTCTGCATGCAGTCGCAAGCGGCTGGGGGACGGATTTTATGTTCCGCACACGCACTGCTCCGCCGATCAACATCACCGACAACGCTGTCTATTTCTCGCAACTGTTGCCCGGCAACCAAATTGTGGAGCGGCCGAATATTGTGCCCGGCCAACCACTCTTGCTGTATGGCGCGGCTTGCGCTGCTGCATATAAAATTGCGGCCTGTCCGGGCGGAAAGGGAATCAACAAAGCCGGGTTGACCGCTCCGATTCCGGGCGTTCAAGGAGACCTGCCGCGCAATGCGCTGAGAGGTTTCGGCTGGAGTGAACTGGATTTCACCTTGCGGCGGCAATTCCCAATTTATGAGCGGGTAGCGTTGCAATTTCGCGCGGACATTTTCAACGTGACTAATACTCCGTATTTTGCTTTGACAGGAAACTCATTGAATTTCGCAAATGCAGCTTTTGGCGTCTCATCGGCAATGTTGAACAATGCGTTGTTTGCCTCCGGCACGGTTGCCGGGTTCAACCCGCTATACCAAATCGGGGGACCGCGCTCAATCCAGCTTTCTCTAAAGCTGGTGTTTTAAGTTCATAGTTTTCTATGGAAACGTGGCAGCTATAGCTCCTTGGCCATGCGCCAATGGACGAGAGAATCGAACAACGTACTTGTTTGGCCAAGGAGTTGATAATTGTGAGTCTTGTAGAAGGGGATAGCCTCTTCGCGGGCGTTTAGAACAATTCGCCTGGCGCCGTGGCTGCGAGCGTTTGCTTCAAGCTCTCGCAAGATCAGGCTACCGATGCCACGCCGGGCGTAAGCTTTCTCAACAGCCATATAGCGGATCTGAGCCTCTTCCGGCGAGTTGTAATGGAGGCGCCCAACGCCAACCAGAAGCGCGCCGTCTTGCCAAGCCATGATATGGAAGGCATTTTGTTCATGCTCGTCTTGTCCACTTTCGCGCGCCCGGGTCCAAGGTTCGCGAAGAATACGCCAGCGAAGGTCGTAATAGAGCTGAAAATCCTGCTCCGTTACCGGCTGGCGCAATTCAATTTTCACCGAACAGTCCATTTTACGCTGCAATCCCGGAATGGGACGCGTTGTGCCTACGCCCGCCCGGCCCCGTTTGCGGCAAAGTGCTCTACTACCTTATCGGTGGCTTTGAGCCCGCTACCCGTTAGCATTATCGCGACGCGATCACCGCATTCAATGACGCCTGCTTCACGAAGCCTCGTGAGTCCAGCCGGAGCGGCAGCGGCTGTTGGCTCTACGTAGACGCCATGCTTGCCAAGCTTCTCGACCGTGTTCCAGACGGCGTCGTCGTTCACGGTGACAACGACTCCTCTCGATTCGCGAATTGCCTTCAGAATCGTTGCGCCGCGCACCGGCTTCGCAACCGAGATTCCCTCGGCAGCAGTTGGTTTCTTTTCAGTTTCCGATACATCCATGGAACCCGTTTTCCAGGCGCGATAAATGGGGTCGCAACTGGCGGATTGGACGGCAGCCAGGCGGGGCATCTTTTGGATAAATCCGGCATTGAGAAGATCGGTAAAGCCAAAGTGTAAGCCCACAAGCAAACTCCCGCCGCCTGCTGGAGTCAGAATCCAATCGGGAGGTTCCCAAAAGTACTGCTCCGCTAACTCGTACGCTGCAGTTTTCATGCCCACGAGAAAGTAGGGACTCCAGTTATGGCTTGCATAAAAAATGTCACTGGCGGCTTGCCGGGCGGCCTGGGCCGTGTTCTCTCGAGTGCCGGGGATCTTGATGAGATTCGCCCCGTACAACTGAATTTGTGCGGCTTTTCCGGGCGAGGTGCTTTCGGGAATGTAGATGTTGGCGCGAATACCTGCAAAGGCTGCATATGCCGCGATAGAAGCTCCGGCATTTCCGGAAGAGTCCTCAATTATTTCAGTGATGCGCCATTCCTTCAGTTTGCTCAACATTACGGAACTGCCGCGATCCTTGTACGACCCCGTCGGGCATAAATAATCCAGTTTCAGGGAGGTAAAGCAACCATCGAACGGCACGTCGAGAAGCGGCGTGGCGCCCTCACCCAGAGAAATGATGTTTGCCGGATCCTGTATTCCGAGCGCCTCGCAATAGCGCCACACCCCGCCCGGACGCTGTGCTAAATCTTCGCGCCGAAACATCGCGGGGGAGTTCAGCAGCAGATATCCGCCGCAATTGCATTGCCAGCGAGGTTCAGTTGCTGAAAACGCACGGGCACAGGTCGAGCAAACCAGCATAGGCGCAGATCCCATTATGTGGAACGAGAACCTTTTGTACAAATGCGCAGTTGCAGCCTCGAGTTATCGGTTATGCTTATAAAAGGCGCCGTCAGGCCAGCGCCGGTTGTGCGATGCGGCTAGCTCGGAAGTGCTGCTGCAAAATATCAACCATAGCCTGCGCTGCCGGCCGAAGCTCGCGAGGACGCGGGTAGACGACCGCCAATGACCGGCTTAGCTCTTTCCGTGGAATTGGAAAAACACGCAGCCCTTGCATCGCGCCGGAGTTTCGAAATGCACTTTGCGGTAGTACGGAAACGCCCAGACCGCGCGCAACCATGGCCTTGATCGCCTCCGTTTCCGCCAGCTCAATTGCCACGGTGGGAGTCAGATGTTGTTTGAACAGATAGCGGTCCACCAGCTTTCGGGTATTTTGCCCTTGGCGGTGCAAGATGAATCGTTCCTTGGCGAGATCGGAAATTCGCAAATGGGGCTTTCGCGCGAGCGTGTGATTGGCAGGTAGAACACCGACGAACGATTCCTCAAAAAGAGTAATCTTTTCTAAACCCGGCGAACTCAGCGGCAGAACTACCAATGCCAGATCCAATGCGCCGGACAACATGCTGGCTGAAATGTCTTGAATGGTTCCACCGACAATGTTTAACTCGACGTTCGGATACTTAGTCGCGTATTCCATCAGAATTTCCGGGAGCTGATAGAGGAGTGTAGTGGAAGCACATCCGAAAGAGAGCTTTCCGCTATATGGATCGCGGACCGTCTGCACCGCGGATTCGGCCTCTTCCAGCATTTGGAAAATGTTGCAGCCATATTCCAAAAGGCTTTCGCCCGCCGCTGTCAAAGCGACCTTGCGCCTGTTGCGGCTGAATAGCTGAACGTTCAGCGAGTTCTCAAGCTCACGTATGTGCTGGCTTACGGTGGATTGCGAGATGAATAGCGTATGGCTTGCGCGGGTGAAGCTTTTGGTCTGAGCCACCGCCCGAAACACTTCCAACTGGCGAAAGTTGATCGGCATCGGTTAGCATTGTAACCGATAAGTCACACGCATATATATAGATCTATGCCCCTATTCGACGGCATCAGGCTTGATTGCACCTGCATTACCGCAAACGTACCGGTCAAACCAGTAGATCTGCCATTTCAGCACTTCCACCGCGTGCTTCGGCTCAGTGCGCAAGCTGTGCGGCTCGCGCGGGAAGATCACAAGTTCGGTTGGGACGCCGAAATGGTACAGGGCGCGAAAGAACTCTTCGCCTTGCCCGAGGGGCACGCGTTGATCCACGTCGCCATGCAAGATGAGCGTGGGAGTCTTCACGCGCGGAGCGTTGCGGATGGGTGAATATTTCCAGTACAGAGCAAAATTCTTCCAGAGGTCGCCGCCGAAATCGCGTGCATGACCGTAGAATCCATCGCGCGTTCCCTCCACGCTGATGAAATCGGAAATGCCACTCAGAGTAACCGCGCCTTTGAAACGGTTCGTTTGCCCGACGATCCAGTCCGTCATAAACCCGCCAAAACTCTGGCCGGTGACGCCCAACCGGTTGGCGTCTATCCACGGGTATTTGCGAATGGCCGCATCAACACCAGCCATGATGTCCTGGTAAGCCTTGCCGCCCCACTCCTGATCGACACCGCGCTGAAAGGCCTCACCGTATCCAGATGAACCGCGCGGATTGGTCATCAACACGGCCCAACCGTGTGCCGCGTAGGATTCGGCCTCGAGGTTCCAATTGATGCCCCACATCCCATTCGGGCCACCATGGATCATCAAGATCATTGGATAACTTTGGCCGGGCTGCCAGTCCACGGGCTTCAGGAAAAATCCTTCGATATCCCAACCATCGGGCGCTTTGAAAGGCAAACGTTCGACCGGCTGCAGATCAAGCGAGGAAAGCAGCTTGTCATTGAGGTTCGTGAGCTGTGCGAGCTGTTTACCATCCAGGCCGGCGATAAACAGATCAGCCGGATGCCGATAATCGGCGGCAGTGTAAGCGATCTTTCCGGCAGTTTCATCCATATCCATGGCCGTTATGACAAATCCCGGCGCCAGCTCCGTTGCCTTGCCGCTTGCTACATCGAGCCGAAAGAGCGGATGTTCGCCACGGTACGCGCCAGTGAAATACAATGCACTGCTGTCTTTGGTCCACTCGATCTCATTGGGGTATGTGACTGTGTTGCTGACGAGCCGATACTTGCCCCCATCGACCGGAGAGATCCAGATCTTCGGAATGGCAACTTCGTCAATGCTGCCGATATAGGCGAGACTTCGCCCGTCTGGTGACCAGCGCAACGCACTGAGAGCCGTCTCGGGAGCAGACAACCGAACGGGAGTGCCTCCATTGGCAGGGATAACATTGAGCTCACTATTACGTAATAGAGACATGTCAGTCCGCTCGGTCAGATATGCGATTCGTGTCCCGTCGGACGACCATTGCGGCGTGGAGTCATTCCGCTGATCGCCGAAAGTAATCTGGTTGGCTGCACCGGTGGCAACGTCTACGACCCAGATGTGGTCCCGGCGGTCGTCATAAAAGCCTTTGCCGTCCACTTTGTATTCAGGGTTCGTGTAATCGCGAACATCACTGCGCTCCTTGCCTGCAGGAAGAGAATCGCTGGGCCCGATCTTAGCCGTGCACGCAATATGTTTGCCGTCGGGGGACCACTGAAACGCGGTTACACCGTTCTTTAAATCCGTGATGCGGCGGGCTTCGCCTCCGCTCATAGAAAGCAGATAGATTTGCGTTCTTTGGAGCGCACCCGTGCGTGGATCGTGACGGGCGGAAAGGAAAGCGAGTGAGTGGCCGTCGGGGCTCCAACGTGGAGAGGTTGCACTTTCCGCGTCTGTGAGTGCCCATGGTTTATGCGATGCGTCAGTTGGCGCAATCCAAATCTGCGATATCTTGCGATTTAGTTTGCGATCGATAGCGGTGATGGTGAAAGCAACGAGTTTTCCGTCAGGCGAGATGTGTGGGTCGCCCGCGACCTGGAAAGAAAAATAATCTTCCGGCGCGATACCGCGTTTGGCTTCGCCATTTGCGGCGAAAAGCGAAATGCCAAATGCGATGCACAGCGCAGATGCTGCGGCCCATCGCCTTGCCGGGCGGCGTGCAGGACAGATCATGGAATGGCCATGGGGGCGGGACGAGTATCGCAAACAACTTCTCCTTCTTTGAAGACAAGCAAGGGGTCGCGAAGATAATTCAGGTTTTCCAGTGGATTACCGCTTAGAAATACAAGATCTGCGAAGCAATTTGTTTCCAGGCGGCCCAGTAACGGCTGGCCCAGGTAGCGGGCGCTATCGCTTGTCGCACTGCGCAACGCAGAGGCTGGGGACATCCCCGCGTTGACGTATTCCAAAAGCTCGTCGACAATTGAATTGAAAGGTGTGCTGGCGACGCCGCAATCAGTGCCGGCTAGTATTGGTACGTCGAACTCAAGGAATTTGGCCGTATGCCGCCTGCGTGATTCCAGCCGCGCAACCGCATCATGATCATGGCCGTTCTGGCTTCCGGATTCGCGGATTGTCTGGGCAATGCGAACACCGGAGATGGCGGTAGGACTTACGATTACGCCTTGGTCCTTCATGCGGACTGCGATTTCGGGATCGAACTTCGGCGGCCCGTGTGGCCGGACGAAGCTGGCGTGCTCAATGATGTCGACTCCAGCATCGAGCGCGCGGACAATGCTTTCCACAGCGTGACAATGCGCTGATATGTGTACGCCGTTCGCCTTCGCGGACGCGACCGCCTCGCGCATGATGGAAAGCGCGAGATCTGCTTCGCTCGGGCGAGTACCCGGCGTTAATCCACCACCCGAGGCGATCAGTTTCACGAATGCCGCGCCACTGCGCACTTGACTGTCCACGGCGCGCCGGGCCTCGGCGGGCGTAGTAACCTCAATCCCGAAGAAATGACAATGACCCTGGGGGCGTGTCAGAGGGCATCCCGCCGCCAATATGCGCGGCCCCAAGATGTCTCCGTACTGAACTGCTTTTTGAAAGCGAAAAACGAGGTCAGCCGGACCGCCGCAATCGCGAACTGTTGTGATGCCGGCGGAGATAGCCAGTGCCGCATTGCGCGCCGCGATTTGGAGTTTGGCGTCATCACCCGTATTCAAAAAGCTGGCCCGCGGCGCTGATCCGGCGTCGAGAAAAAGGTGGACATGGCCGTCAATTAACCCCGGGCAAACATATGCGCCATCCGCATCAATACGGAAATCGTCAGGGGTGACGGGCAGAGCCGGCGATACGGAGGCAATCCGGCCGTCCTGGACCAGAATGTTCATGCCTTCGCGAGCAACCCCAGCGGGAGCGTCGATCAGGGTGGCATTAGTGATCAACGTGGATTTCTTCATTCCCGCAGTGCCGACGAATAACTCAACAGCTATTGTACGGAGAAGGGTAAATAGAAGACAAATCGATATTTTTGACTCGATTGATCGGCAGCATCGATAAATGCCTTAAATCCCGGCGAATCGCCATTATCGATGACTGTCATAGGCCAATATCGATTTGACAACACCTATGTATCCTCGACAATACTGGCCCTTGAAAGCTATGTGGAAACAACTCGCATGCGGGCTCCTCGCGGCCGTGCTGGCCATGGCGGCAAGCGTGAATCCGCGGGATTTAAACGCGCTGAAGTGGCGTAACATCGGGCCGAACCGTGGAGGCCGCTCGCAGGCGGCGGCCGGCAGTTCGCGGCGGCCCGCAGAATACTACTTTGGCGCTACTGGCGGAGGCTTATGGAAGACGACTAACGGCGGCATAACATGGATGCCCGTGACAGACGGCCAGATTCACAGCTCATCGGTTGGCGCTGTTGCAGTTTCGGAATCGAACCCTGACGTCGTGTACATCGGCATGGGCGAAACAGAACTGCGCAGCAGCGTCATGCAAGGCGATGGCGTGTACAAGAGCACTGATGCAGGGAAGACCTGGAAGCACATGGGCCTGGCCGAAACACAAGCTATCTCACGCATTCGCATCGATCCGGCGAATCCCGATATTGTATATGTCGCTGCGCTTGGACATCCATTCGGACGCAATGAAGAGAGAGGCGTTTTCCGGTCCACCGATGGCGGAGCAACATGGAAACGCGTGCTGTACCGCAATAATCGTTCCGGCGCCATTGACCTGGCGATGGACTCGCACAATCCGCGAGTGCTTTTTGCAGCCATTTGGGATGTTTATCGCACTCCCTGGCTGCTTTCTAGTGGGGGCCCCGGAAGCGGCTTATTCAAATCCACGGACGGTGGCGACAGGTGGACCGAGATTACGCGCAATCCGGGGCTCCCGAAGGGCATCATCGGCAAGATTAACGTCAGCATTTCGGGTGCGGACTCCGACCGTGTTTACGCAATGGTGGAGGCAGACGATGGTGGTCTGTTCCAATCGAACGACGCAGGACAATCCTGGACATTGGTGAACTCGGACCGCACCATTCGCCAGCGCGCGTTTTATTTTTCACGCATCCTTGCCGACCCGAATAAACGCGACACGATCTATGCGCTGAACGTGGAATTCTATCGCTCAGATGACGGAGGCAAGACGTTTGAATTGATGCACACGCCGCACGCCGATCACCACGACCTCTGGATCGCACCGAATGATTCCCGGCGCATGATCAGCAGCGACGATGGCGGCGGGTCGGTCTCGATTGATGGTGGAAAGACGTGGACGGCCGAGCAGTATCCAACCGGGCAGTTCTACCATGTGGCGACCACAGTAGACATTCCATATAACGTCTGCGGATCGCAGCAGGATGACGGAACTGCGTGCGTGCCCAGCGGCCCAGCTTCGAACATGCACAATCCGGCTGCCGCACCGGGTGACTGGTTCTACAGCGTGGCTGGCGGCGAGGCCGGTTACGTGGCAACAGATCCGAAAAACGCAAACATTTTTTACGGCGGGGATCAAGCCGGTTTGATCACGCGTTACGACCGCCGCACGGGAGAAACGAGATCCATTCCTGTGTATCCCGTCTTCTTCTCAGGCATGCCCGCAAGCGCGCTGAAAGAACGATGGCAATGGACATTCCCGATCGTGTTTTCGCCAGTGGATGCCAACGTGCTCTATACGTCTTCACAACATCTCTGGAAGACAACTACACAGGGACAGCGCTGGGAAATGATCAGCGCTGATCTCACTCGAAACAACCCGGCAACGTTAGGCGATTCGGGCGGCCCGATTACGAAAGATCAAAATGGGCCCGAAATTTACGCGACCATCTTTTCGATTGCGCCTTCCAGACACGACGTAAATACGATCTGGACCGGCTCGGACGATGGCCTTGTGCAAATCACGCAAGACGGCGGAAAGACATGGCATAACGTCACTCCACCTGAACTGAAAGAATTTACGCGGATCAGTCTGATTGAAGCATCTACGCATGATCCGGGCGGCGCGTATATAGCTGCACGACGCAACCAGCTTGATGACCGCGCGCCTTATATATACAAAACTCACGATTATGGAAAGAGCTGGACCAAAATCGTCAACGGCATTCCCGCTGATGATTTTGCGCAAGCTATTCGCGAAGACACAGAGCGGAGCGGTCTGCTGTATTTAGGGACAGAGCACGGCGTTTACTATTCCTTTGATGACGGCGCTAACTGGCAACCCCTGTCGCTGAACTTGCCGGATACGCAAGTGGCGGATATCGCGGTCGAGAAGAACGATCTGGTTATCGCAACTCACGGACGATCTTTTTACGTGCTTGATGACATTGATGTCCTGCGCCAACTGAGTGATGAGATCACCAGCAGCAACGCCTATCTATTTGCACCAGAGCCCGCCATACGGCCATTGCGGCCGGCAACGATCGACTACTATCTGGGACAGCCGGCGGCCAAGGCAGTTCTAGAAATACTTGACGCTCAAGGCCAAGTGGTGCGGACGTTTGACAGTACGGCCGCTGATAAGAGCCAACGGTTGCCGGCCACCGCTGGAACGAACAGGGTGGAGTGGGATCTACGCTATCCAGGAGCAACGGTATTTCCGGGCATGGTTCTTCGCTACGCAGTTCCAGGGGAGGGCCCTGTGGCGCCGCCCGGCAAATACACTGTTCGCCTGATTGCAAATGGCACGATGCGGGAACAGCCGCTGGTTATCCAGCGGGATCCGAGACTAACTGACGTGACGGATGCGGAGCTTCAGGAACAGTTCAAGTTAGCCATGCAGATTCGCGATGAACTAAGCCGGGCGCATGAAGCCGTGATTCGGATTCGGGCACTCGATAATCAACTCAAAAAAAGCACGGCGGATGCGGCGAATGCTGATATCTCCCGACGCGCGGCGTCGATCAAATCCAAGCTGGATGAGATCGAATCCGATCTATATCAGGTTAAGAATCGCAGCCCGCGTGACACGTTGAATTATCCAATCAAGCTGAACAACCAATTAGCAGTTCTGCAGCGAATCGTAGATACGGGTGATTATCCACCGACGGATCAAGACTATGCGGTCTTTCGGGAGCTGACTGCAAAATTGAACGGAATTCTCGGTCGCCTCGACCAAGTTGTCGCGACTGATTTGAAGCAACTGAACGGGCAACTTGCCGCACACAAGTTGCCGCCGGTTGGCGTGAATTGAGGCGGTTACGGTTTCCTGATTCGGTAGTAACTGCCAGCAATAAATTTGGTCGCCTTGCCGGAAAGATCAAGCTCGAATTTGATCAACTCGCCATCTTGCGATCCGCCGTGCATTTTGAAGGTATTCGGACCCGCGGGCGTCAATCGCACTCTTGAATCCCATGGATTGGCAGATTCAGGAGAGATCATGATCAGCTCGCCATCGGCGATGAGGATTTGAGCGTCAACGTGCTTCCAGGTGTAAATGCCAACATAGTTGGTCCACGCTGGGTCAGCAACAGCGGGCGGCTTTGGTCGTGCGGTTGCTTTCGCAACCGCAGGCGCCATTATACTTAGTGCCTCATTAACGTAATAAGTGGGATCGGCGTCGTACCCATTGATTAGCACAATTACTCCGAATTTCTCAGCCGGAACCCATTCCATCAAGCTCTTATAGCCAGGCGCCGCGCCATCTTTGCCTACCCGGGTTTGCTGGCCAACGTGGCGAATTGCGAACCCGAGTCCCTCGGCCGATTGCCAGTCCGGACGTAACCACTGCACACGCTGCATCTCGCGCAGCGTTGATCCTTTTAGAATTTGAGATCCGCCAGCGGGGCCATCTCGAAATTGGAGCGACATAAACTTTGCCAAATCCTCAACATTCGACGCCAAGCCGGCGGATGGCGTCAAAGCGCGCGCATCGATAAAGTCTTCCGCTTCCCTGGGAACGCCCGGCTCATGCTTGCGGTAGCCGACGGCCAGATTTGTTGCTTCTACAGTAGGTTCGATCAAAGTAGATGTCATACCGAGTGGCCGTAAAATGTGCTTTTCAACATACTGCGGGTACGGCTCGCCGGCTACAGAGGTTACTACTTCGCCTGCAACGGCCAAAGCTAAATTCGAATATTTATACTCAGTCTCGGGCGGAAAAACAGCCGGCTCTTCCGGAATCAGCCGCATCATCTCTTCGCGGCTCGGAAATTTAAGATCGTTCCAATAGGAGAGCGGAAGTTCTCTCGCAAGGCCTGATGTGTGGGTCAACAAGGTCCAGACTGTGATTGGCGGTGCATCCGGTTTGGGTTCCTGCACGTGAAACCACGTGAGATGTTTCGATACCGGGTCGTCAAGCTGGAGTTTTCCGGCATCGCGGAGCTGCATAATCGCGGTCGCGGTGAATACTTTGGAAATCGATGCTATCCGGTACAGCGTAGTGGGACTGGCCGGGATGCGCTTCTCGATGTTGGCGAAACTGTAGCCTTTCGACCAGATGAGGTTCTGGTCATAAACAATACCAATGGACAAACCGGGCTCCTGGCGCGAGGCTACGGCTGCTTCAATCCAGGCGTCCAATACTTTCAGTGGCCCGGCAACTTCGGGCTTTTGGGCGAGCCCTGTAGCTTCCGCGCTGCATTGCAACGCGATCAGTAAAGAACAAATGAAAATTCCAGCAATACGTCTAGAGCTTGGCAATTGCAATTCCACTCTCTCCTGCAATCGAATACAACAAATAAGTTTGACCGCCCTCCCGATAAATCGCTGGATCTCTGAGTTGCCGCACTTTTCCCGGCGCTAAATCTATCTTGGAAGGTTCCAAAGGTCTATCGACCCCTTCGTAATTCGTTTCCGGCGCGAGCACTGTAACTGGCGGTGAAGCCTTCCACTTAATCCAGTCCGGCGTCAGATCGATATAAGAGACCAGAATTCGCTCCGGACAGTCTCCAATTCTCGAATAATAAACGGCCAGGCGATTACCTTGGAGGTCAACGGCTGCGTGTCGCAAAACCAGAGTTGGGTTTTCATTGAAGAGCGTAGGACCCTGCTCGAACGGGCTGACGCCGTCACGCGAGCGTAAAAAGACGCCTGCCCTGGCGATTGCGTAATAGTACCCATTCCAATGGAACACACGGAAATACGCTGGACCTAATGCCACCGAGCGCGCGCTGAAGTGAAGTCCGTCGGTAGAAACTGCGAGTAAGGTCTTCTGCGACTCGATTTTTTTGCCCGTACCTTCTGCAGGGCAGTGGAAATACATGAGTATTTGCCGTTTCTCAGAGTCCGCATGGACATCCGGAGAGGCTATATGGTCGTGACAAAGGCTGACCTCACCTAAATGCAGAGTACCCGGGTCGTATATCTTCCAGGGGCCATCGAGTTGGTCGGCATACGCGAGGCGAATAAACTTACCTTGGTGGTGCGCGAAGTACAAGTAATATTTTCCCAGTGGCTTTTGTACCCAATCCGGCACGCGAATTAGCGACGGTCCGTTGATGTTGTCGCCAAGTGTTGCGCTGAGTTGCGGGGTAATGATCGGATTATGGGGCAGCCGCACTGGATGCAACGCTGCGGTTGCAAAGAAAAGAGCTAGCAGGATTCGCATGGAGAATCTCCAGTTGAATGCGCATGTGCGGGTTTCGTAAATGGTTCCAACGCTTGTTTCAGATCAGCGATTAGGTCTTGTACGTTTTCGATTCCGGTGGAGTATCGGACCAGCGCTTCGGGAATACCCATGGCGGCGCGATCCGGGGCGCTGACTTCTACATGGCTCGTGGTCGCGGGGGGCCCTACAATCGTTTCGACCGACCCGAGATTTGCCGCCCGATGCGCCAACCGCAGTCGCGGTAGAAATGCCCTCACGGCATCGTAGCCGCCGCGCAAAACGAAGCTCATCATTCCGCCGAAGCCGCCGGTCATCTGTTTTTGCGCGATCTCGTGTTGCGGGTGCGAAGGCAACCCGGGGTAATAGACGCGCTCAATAGCCGGATGCCGTTCCAGAAATTGCGCAATCTCACCTGCGTTTGCATTTTGCCGTGCCACGCGGACTTCCAGCGTCTTCATTCCACGTAGCAACAGATAGGCAGCGAACGGATCAAGCGCCGCGCCGGTAATTTCCCGGTAATGATAGATCTGCTTCACCAGATGTTGGGGGCCGCATACGACTCCGCCCAAAGCATCCGCGTGCCCACCCAAAAACTTGGACGCACTATGCAAGACCAGATCAGAGCCAAGCTCCAGCGGCCGCTGATTAACTGGGGTGGCAAACGTATTGTCTGTCACTACGACCGCGCCTGCTTCATGACCCGCCTGTGCCGCCCGCTCTATATCGATAATTTTCAGCGTCGGGTTGGTCGGTGTCTCCAGATACAGCACGCGACAACCTTTTCGGACCTCGCGCCCAATTTCCTCAGCATCGGTTGTGTTGCACAAACAAACCTCTACTTGAATCCTGGGAAGAAACTCACGAAATAATTGATTCGTGCCGCCGTAAGTGTCCTTGACCGTAATGATCCGGTCACCCGGCTGAACGAGCGCAAAAATCGTGTTACTGACGGCGGCCATACCGGAAGCAAAGCTCGTCGCCGCTTCGGCGCCTTCGAGGATCCGCAGTTTCTCTTCGAAGACAGCAACGGTCGGATTGGTATTTCGGCTATAAATGTGACCGGACTGCTGGCCCAACGCCACTGCTTGCCAGTCGTCCAGATCGCCGTAACCAAACGAGACGCTCTGTACAATTGAGGCTTGCGTCGGGGCTCCCGAAATAGGCTGTTCCTCTCCACCCCAAACAGCGCGTGTGCCAATCTTTAAACCCGTGCCTTTGTTTTTCGGGACCACTTCAGTTCCAGATATTTTGGAAGTGCGGCGAAGATTGGCCGCGGCTCCGATCGTATACTCTTTCTTATCAGCCCGCCGGAAGGGAAATGTCAAATCGAAAAGTCATGGGATGGCTGATCGGTTTTGACGATTATGCCACGGTCGCCTCATCATGACTTTGCCTCGACTTGACGAGATCAAGAATGCAGCCGCGCTTGTTTACAGAACAATATCGCCCACACCGCTGATTCGCTGGCCGCTAGTATGCGAGCGAACAGGAGCCGAGGTCTGGATTAAACATGAGAACCATAGCCCGGTAGGCGCGTTTAAGCTGCGCGGCGGCTTGGTGTATATGGACACGCTGAGGCGCACGGAACCGAATATTTCCGGGGTGATTGCAGCCACGCGGGGCAACCACGGTCAAAGCATTGCGTTTGCAGCAGCGCGTTCGGGCTTGCGTTCAGTCATTGTTGTGCCATACGGGAACAGTCGGGAAAAGAACGCGGCGATGCGGGCGCTCGGTGCTGAGTTGCGGGAATTCGGCAGTGATTTTCAGGAAGCATACGAAGAAACCACGCGAATGGCGGAAGCAGAACGGCTGCATATGATCCCTTCGTTCGACCGCGTTTTAGTTTGCGGAGTCGCGACGTACGCACTTGAGCTGTTTGAAACTGCGCCGGATCTGGACGCTGTCTATGTTCCCATCGGCATGGGCTCTGGAATTTGCGGCGTTATCGCGGCGCGTGACGCCCTCGGGCTGAAAACGAAAATCGTGGGTGTCGTAGCGGCTGGCGCGCCGGCCTATGCCCAATCGTTCGCCGCCGGGCGCGTAGTCCCAACCGGAACCGCAGATACAGTCGCCGATGGTATGGCATGTCGCACACCGGATGCCGATGCTGTGCGCATCATCCACCAAGGCGCAGAGCGAATCGTGATTGTCAGTGAAGACGAGATTCGCTCCGCTATGCGATACCTATTTTCAGATACCCACAACACGGCCGAAGGTGCTGGCGCATCTGCTCTCGCGGCGCTGTTGCAAGAATCCCAATCCATGCGGAACCGGCGCGTAGGTTTGATCCTGACCGGCGGCAACGTGGATCGGGACGTATTTGCCCGCATTCTGGCGGAGCACGACTGAAAACACCAGAGTTAGGGATTTTCTCGTGGAGGGTGACTTGACTGTGGGTAACGACGAGCACGGCAGATATTGGCGGAGGTTTTGCCAGCACACGAGGCTGGGTGTCGGGGTGAAAATGATCGATTATGGCTGCACCCGCAATTGGAAGCCTCGAAGTCTTAACCGATTCCTTTACAGGGCCAAACGATGATGCATTCGAGGCACTCGGACCAACGACTTTGCTCGACATCATTCAGGCCTGTTTTCACGCCAGAGCGTCGGAGTGGATCTTCCTTCGCGAACTGAGGGTCGGAACCGGATTCCGCAATAGCGCCGCGCAGCGGCTGGATGCGTTCGCGCTGAATTGCTTTGCCCACACTTCCATGAAGCGAGTATGTTACGAAGTCAAGACTTCGCGTGCGGACTTTCTCTGCGAGATAAAACAGCCGTTAAAACGCCGTATCGGTTTGCGCTACTCGAATGAGTTCTATTTCGTTACACCTGCCGGGCTGCTGAATACTTCCGAAATCCCGATTGAATGCGGGCTGGTGGAAGTCGGGACCTATTGTCGAATTACCGTACCGGCGCCATGGCGCGACACGCCGGGCCCAACCTGGCAGTTCGTTGCAGGCATGCTGCGCAACCAGCAGAAGAGCTTTCAGGGCACACCCGTGAAGCAGCCGAACCAGCAGCGGCTTCCGTTTAACGATTGATTATCATCGGTGGCGATGGCCCGATTGGTATGAAGCGATAATGCCCGCCCCGTCAAGTTCCGCTTCTATGGCGTCCAGAGTTCGCCACCCGGTGACTCAATTTTCGCGCCGCTACCGAGTGCAGATCCTGACGCTTGTCTTCGGATCGCTCGCGGTCTGGGTTTGCTGGAGCTGGGCTCTCACGTTTGAACGCGTTGTTCGTAATTACTGTCCGTTACCTACCTGGGATTACTGGCGAATCCCTTACGACGCGTTCTTTTACAAGGTGCGGGGGATTCAGAGTTTTTTCGAGCCGCACAACGAGCATCGGATTATTTTTCCAGAGATTGTTTTTCAACTCGATCTCTTGCTGCACGGGCGTCTGATAGTCCCGATCGTATTTAGCTTTGCCTGTTATGCCGCGAGCTGGCTTGTGCTTGCCTGGATCTTTTGTCGCGATCACACAATCGGGGTGTTGTCTCGCCTGTTTGCAGTTCTCCTCTCAGGCATCATTTTTGGATGGCAAGGATCGGCCATCGTCATTGCGGATCCCTTTTTGCTGCAGTGGACGCTCTCTACCTTATGTGCAATCAGTTCCATTGTTTTGTTAGAGCGCGCCAGATCCGTTGTGTTGCCAATGATCGCTGCTGTTGTGGCCACCTATTCGTCAGGCAATTGTCTGCTGCTCTGGCCTGTCTTGCTGCTCGAGTGTTGGATTTTGCGCCTTCCGCGCCGGCGAATTACCGCAGTAGCTGTTATCGGGGCGGTCGCAATTGCAGCTTACTTCATCGATTATCACGCGACGGGTAATGTGCACTCGAAAGACCTTGTGCTGCACCCGCTATTCGCTGCCGGATTTTTCGCAACGTATATGGCCATGCCCTTTGGCCTTGGCAAGTCAGATACTGTGGCGATTTGTCTGGGCCTCGCTAACATATTGGTCGCTGCTGTTTTGTTCCTTTATGCCCGCCGAAAGCACGTGCGGGTCTCGGGCACGTTGCTCTTTTTATTTTGTATTTATTTGTTTACTTTGCTGACGGACGTACTCACCACGGCCGGGAGAATCAATTGGGCTGGTGGATACGGCGAGGCAAAAGCAAACCGTTACTGGATTATTCATCTCGTCAACTGGGGCGTTCTTGCGCTGATCTGCGTTTATCTCAACGCCAGAGCTCATACGAAACCCAAGACCAAAATCGCGATCGCCGTCCTGCTGGCAGGCGCGGCAGCTTACGGCACGCTAAAAGTACGATCGAGCCTGAGTTACGACGATAACCAATTCGCGAACCGGCAGCTTGCGGCGCTCGGATTTGAAGCAGGGATCGAAGATACCGGCCTGGCCAGAAGAATATTCCCGGATGCGAATTTTGTTCTGTCACTAACTCCTTTTCTTCGCGAGCATCATCTTTCGGTCTATTCGTTGCCCGATTTCAATTTGCTTGGACGGCCAGCTCGAGTAGTGGGAAAGATAATAGACGAGCCGAGGGCGGGAGGCGTAAGCTTGACCCTTCCGGTAATTGGCGGAATTGAGTTTGTTGGCTGGGCAGAGCCTGAACGGAACGGCGTTGAAAAAATTATTTTCTTGAATCAGACAGGAGACATTGCGGGCTTCGGCAAAAGACTGCCTGCGGGGTTTCCTTTTGACCTGCGCTCGCTCCTCACTCCCACTATGGAGGCGTGGGTGGGTTTTGTGAATCTAAGATACAGCGGAGAAGCCGTGAGGCCGTTCTTTTTAACCCACGGGCGGCTGGAACCAATCGATCAGGCAATCCCCATCCGGAACGATCTCGAACGCGTCCGCGGCGATGGTAAAACTCCGCTGGCCGGCGTGGAGTGGCAGATGGATAGCGCCTGGACGAAGAATGGTGTGCCGAAGATAGCATTCCCCAGTAATTTGCCGCGAGGCGCAATTTACGGGAGCTGGAGCGGCGATGACCGCAATACCGGCAAAATCGTATCGGCGCCATTCAGCACTCCGGCGAATCGCTGCCTGGTACTGCCAGTCGAGCACGGCCTGATAGTGCAAGGGCTTTCCGTTGCATTTGCAAACGCCGATACCGGCCAAGTGGTTCGAACGATTCCTATGCAGAACGGCGATTCCGGATGGCAGTTCTGGAAGGTCAGGTTCGATCAACCGGTGTCCCGCTTGCGCATTCTTGCGCAAGACCAGGGCGCCGGTTCGGGTGAGTGGATAGCTATCGCAGAGCCATCGCAGTGCGATGATGCCGGCCGGTAGATCTCTCGCCCTTACAGGCGATTTGAGCTGTAGTTACTTGCCGACTTCGAGAATGCTGAAAGAGCCCGGTACCATGGGCCCGCGCCGCGGCCGCCCGCCGGGTGTTTCGGAAGGCGTTGTGGGACCAAATTCAGCCGCGATCAAGAAGATGTGGTTCGTCTTGCTATCGATGGTCATGGTTTTGGCCGACGGCATGGTTTTTAAGTTCTGCTCAACCGAGAAAGATGAGGGGCTGTTCTCTTTAATGACGGTGAGGGTTCCATCACCTTGCGAGCTGAACGCCTCCATGGTTGCCGGCATGAACCCGGCGCCATCCACGCCTGTGCCGATCGGTAGAGTGGTGAGAATTTTTCCGTCTTTTGCGCTCATGATGACGCTGACGGCGGGATTCCTACAGTCCACGAACAGGATGCCGTTCTTGGCGTCGAAAGCCAATCCCGCGGGGCCCTTGTTATCGCCCAGGTCATAGTGCGCGGTGACCTGCAGCGACTTGGCATCTACTACGGCGACCTGACCTTTGTCTTCGATGTCGATGTAGAGATGACCCGCGCCATCGGTGGCTGCCTGTTCGGGCGCTCCGCCCAGATCGATTGTGCCCACGACGGAGCCGTCTTTGGCATCAATGACGGTTGCATTTGGCGCGGCGTGGCTCAAGATATAGACGCGCTCATTGAACGGATCGAACAGCAGACCATCCGGATTACCTTGCACATCGATCGTTTTAATTACCTTCAGCGTGGTACTATCCCACATCACGACCGGCTTGCTGGTAGCAAAGCCATGATGCGATTTCGGATCGACGGCGGCGCCATGCGCGCCTACATCCGGAATTTCGCCCACCGGCTGCAGCGTGTCTAAGTTGAAGACGGAAATTCGCTTCGACGGTCCCATGCGGGGCACGTACAATCGCCGTCCGTCCGAGTCGGCGTAGACGTAGTCAAAGCCGCCTTCGCCGCCGACCTTCACGGTCCTCAATACGTGATAAGGCCCGTCGCTCGCGCTCTGGGCAGGGAGCCGGCATGCGACTCCTGCTGCTACTGCAATCAAAACAAAACCTCGTATTGTCATAGCTGCCACTCCTGGATTCAAGTCTAAACGTCTGTTACTGTCCCTTCAACCATTCCGGCTCGACCAGCGCCCGCACGTCGGGTTTGTCCAGATCGGCTTTGAGAATCACGCGTACCGGCAGTTCCAGTTTTTTGGGCGGTGTCTGCCCATTTAGCTTATCTGCCAGCGACTTCACCGCTTGATAGCCGAGCTGGAATGGATTCTGCACCAGCATCGCATTGATGGTGCCGTCTTGCAGCGCCTCGACATGGGCCTTAGTGAAGTCGAACGTGACCAGCTTGATCTTGCCGGAGAGATTGCGATTTTTAACTGCTTGAATCGTTCCGAGCGATGCCGCTTCGCTGGATGCGAAAATGCCGGCGAGATCGGGGTGGGCGGTGAGAATATCTTCTGCTGCGGCGCGGGATTTTGCGGGATCGGCCATGCCGTACTGGCGCGCGACGACCTGAATGTTGGGAAATTCTTTTGCGATGGTGGCGTCGAAACCCTGCTCGCGCAGGACGGTGGAGGTGCCGCCGGGTTTCTGCATCACCATGCCCACTTTGCCGCGTTGATTAATGAAGCCGGCGAGCGTGCGGGCGGCGATGCAGCCGGCGCCGTAATTGTCGGTTGCGATGAAACTGACGTAGTTGCCGATATTCACCGCCGAATCGAAAACAGTAACCGGAATTCCCGCGCGAATGGCGCGCTCGACGGGAGCCACCAGTGCCTCCTGATCAGTTGCCGAAATAGCAATGGCTGAGACTTGGCGGGTAATCATGGAGTCGACGATTTCGATCTGACGGGCATAATCGGTCTCATTCTGAGGGCCGTTCCATAGCACGTTCACGTGAAAATCGCGCGCCGCGGCATCGACGCCGGCATGCACGGAAACAAAGAAGAGATGCGAAGTTGCCTTGGGAACCACGCCGATGACCTTCGCTCCGGAGCGGCCGCAAGAGGAAAGCAGCGCGAGACCGGCTCCCGTTACAAAGCCGCGGCGGGTGGAATTCATAGCGGCTGGACCGGGGCGGCGTGCTCAGGGCCGAGCACGGCCTTCATGCCCGCAGAGATCACTTGCTGCGCGCGCAAGCCGTCGCGATGACAGGTAGGAAAGGGCCTGGCCGCGCCGCAGCAATCGATGAATGCCGCCAGTTCGGCTTTATAGGCCGCGCCGAAACGGTCGACAAATTCGGGCAGAGGACGGCCGTAATCGCGCATAGCGAAGCATTTGTAATCGAGCGGCTCGGCGCGCCCGCGGCGGCCATAGGCCTCGACGACAACCTCGAATGGCTTACCTTCGAAGCGCCCGATACGGATCTGGCCCTCTTCGCCGAACAGGACCGTTTCGACGCGATAGCCGGAAACATGATTGCGGCTCACCTGCACTTGAGCGACAAGCTCATGCGGAAACCAGATATAGAGCAGCGCATCGTCGAAGTCTTCTTCGGAAGTCGTCAAGCGATGGCTGTAAATGCGCGATCCGATGGCGAGCGCGGCCCGAGGCATGCGCCCTGTCAACCACAGGATTTCGTCGACGTTATGGACGGACATGTCCGGCAAGATGCCGCCGCTCGCGTAGCCGTTGGGCGCCGGGTTCGAATCTTCCAAAGCAGAGTAGATCTTGAAGACGCGCCCGATCAACCCGTCTTGCATCAGCCGCTTTGCATACGCGAGGGGCGGATCAAAACGCCTCTGAAATGCCAGCATCAGAGCATTGGGGTAATCGCGATCCAACTCGGAGGCGAATTCCTGATCGCCGTCGAGCGTGCCGGTCAACGGCTTTTCGAGCAGTACGCGCTGGCCGGCCGCGATCAGAATAGCGGCGTGCTCGCGGTGCATATCGGTGGGGGTGACGATTACCGTGGCCTCACAAACGCCTGCGCGCGCCAGCTCTTCTATGGAAGAAAAAACGGGAACGTTGTGCCCAATCTGGTTGAGGAAGCAGGCGGCCCGATCCGGATTGATCTCAGCGACAGCAGCAAGCTCGCAGGTTTCGGTATCATGCATCAGCTCATGGACGTGCAGGCCATGAATCTGGCCCATGCGGCCGAGCCCGGCGACCGCGATTTTTAGCGGTTGTGACATGAGTGGAAGGAAGCGGTCAGAAGGGGACGGGCGGGTTCTGCGGTATCGCTTCACCGTCCGAGCGCGGATCGGCGCCCGCGAAATTCACAGAGCGTTTCGGATCGCGCATTACCGCCTCGCCCTGGCCAACGGTAAATGAGAACGGCTCGAGCACCGAAATGACGTGCCCGCGGCGAGCCAGTTCATCGCGTACTGATGCCGGAATTCTGGATTCCATTTGCACATCGCAGCCTTCAAAAGTGGCTTTGGTGAAGCGCGCGGCTTCCATGGCGGCTTGCACGTTCATTCCAAAATCCACTATATTGGCGACAAATTGCGCATCGCCTGCGCCTGATTCCATCCGCCCATGATGCCGAAGCCGATCTTGATGTCACCCTTTTCCATGAACGCCGGAATGATGGTGTGCAGCGGGCGCTTATGCGGCGCGAGTGAATTCGGGAGTCCGGGAGTAAGCTGAAAACCTTGCCCGCGATTCTGAAACGAAAATCCGGCGCCAGGGGCAACCATGCCAGTTCCGTAGCCGCTGTAGTTGCTCTGGATCAGGGAAACGATATTGCCGTCTTTATCGATAGTGGAAAGAAAGATAGTGGAATTGCCGTGCGCGTTCAATTGCGCAGTAATTTCCGAAGGCACCACCTGGCAGGCGGCGTGATCCATGTTGATTAATCTGGCCCGTTGCGCTGCCAGCTCCTTCGAGAGCATTTCTTTGACCGGAACGGGCCCAAACCGCGGATCGCCGACGTAGTGAATCATGTCGGCATAGGCCAGCTTCTTGGCCTCAATCATCACGTGCAACGCGTCGACAGAATTATGCCCGTATTGCGCCAGCGGAAAATGCTCCATGATGTTGAGCATCGAGAGCGCCGCGATGCCTTGCCCATTGGGCGGCAGTTCATAGACCGTCCAGCCGCGGTATGTCGTTGAAATCGGTTCGACCCATTCCGGCTGAAAGTCCCGAAAATCTTCTAAGGAGTGCGTGCCGCCTTGCGATTGCAGGAATTTCACCATGACTTCGGTGAGCTTTCCGTTGTAGAAAGCGTCGCGGCCATGCGCGGCTACCTGGCGCAAGGATTCGCCCAACGCCGGATTTTTGAAGGTATCGCCGAGACCTGGCGCGACGCCGCCCGGCATATAGGTCTGCTTCCAACCGGGCTGATTCAGCATTGATTTGCTCACCCAATAGCGCGCGTTCCTCTCGGCTAAGGGAAAGCCGTTTTCTGCGTAGAAAATTGCCGGTTGCAGAAGTTTTTGAAAAGGCAGCGTGCCGAAGCGCCGGCTCAGCGCATCCCAACCCGCGACACAACCGGGGACGGTGATGCTGTGGACGCTGGTCTGCGTCAGCTTGGTGACGCCATGCGCTTTCAAATAATCGATGGTGAGTGCTTTGGGGGCCCAGCCGCTCGAATTGAGGCCATATAGTTTGCCTTCTTTGGCGATGTATACGATGGCGAACAGGTCGCCTCCCATGCCGTTCACGTAGGGCTGTACGACGCCCATGACGGCATTGGCGGCGATGGCCGCATCCACCGCGTTGCCGCCTGCCTCGAGGACCTGCGCGCCCGCTTGCGAGGCAAGGAATTGCGGCGCAGCCACGATGCCGAATTTGGACACCACCATGGAGCGGCCCTGATCGGGCGAGGAGGAAAATTGTTGCGCAGTAAGGACCGACATTGCGGTTGCGAACACAACGGCGAGTCTGGATTTCATAGGCCGGCGACGCCAGTATAACTAAATGCGAATCCAGCCCGATCGAATCAGCAGCAAGCTTGTGGCCGCAACGACGACCCACAGTGAGATGCCGAGAGCAAGGGGCCGCCATCCTAAATTTCTGAGGCCGGATCGCGATAGCCCCGCGCCGATCAGAAACAGCGTCAAACAAAATCCGATGCGTGCGAGCGATGCAAGGCCGTCCCAGAGCCGGTCTGCCGCCGGAAACAGCGAGCGTGCCCAGGCGGCCAGCAAAAAGAAGAGGATGAACCAGGGCCATTTTGTTTTGACCGTTTCGGTTCCGCGGCGCAGCAGCATAGCTGCAAGCAGGGTTACGGGAACAATCCAAAGCGCTCGCACCAGCTTGACCGTTGTTCCGACAACCAGCGCCCCCGGTCCGTACTTTATGCCCGCGCCCACGACGGAACTGGTGTCATGAATTGCGAGCGCGGCCCACAACCCGAACTGCCGCTGCGAAAGACCAAAGGAGTGTCCAATCAGCGGAAATACCAGCAGTGCGATGGAGTTCAGAACGAAAATCGTGGTCAGCGAGACGGCTGTCTCTTCTTCGCCGGCATCGAGCACAGACCGGACCGCTGCAATCGCGCTCCCGCCGCAGATTGAGGTGCCAGCCGCAATGAGGAACGTCGCATTGCGGGAAACGCTCAGGCGTTTGCCGAGAAAAAATCCCAGCGCCAATGCGCCGGCGATTCCGAGCGCGGTGTAAACGAAGCTGATCTCGCCCGTGTGGAGCACGCTGCGCAGGTCCATGCCGAAGCCGAGGCCGATGACGCTTAGCTTCAACAACTCGCGAGACACAAGGTGCGTCTTCGCCGGCCAGGCATTCGCGCCAAGTAAGCCGAAAATCAACCCCAGGGCGAGAGCGACCGGTGGCGAACAAAAGGGCAAACAGGAAAACAGCGCTGCCACGAGGAAGAGCGCCTTCTTGGTCACCTCTTCAGCGTGGCCGAGGCCGGCGGCGCTGTCCAATTGTGATTTCCAATGCCGGATCGGCTGCGTGTATGAGCCGTACTGGCTAGCTAGGTAACTACCCGTTTATAGAATGTCTTCCGCCCCACCCAAAACAGGATCAGGACCGAAGTACATAGCGCCAGCAGAATCCAGGCCAACCCGAGCGTCGGAAAGTCATGCCCGCGGACCGGCGGGACCATGGAATAGCGGAGGCCCTCGGAGGCGTAGGTCAGCGGGTTAAAGAGCGTGAGGACCTGGAACCAGCGAATGTTCTGCAGCGCGCCCCACGGATAGTATGTGCAGCCGGTGAACAGCAGCGGTGTAAAGATCAGTGTGAACATGAGGCTGATGTGTTCGGGCTTGATGATAGTGCCCATCAGGAGCCCAATCACCGAACCGACAAAACCGGTAAGAATCACCATTCCGATTAAAGTGCCGATTCGGTCGCCGCGCACGGCGAACCCGTTTCCCAGGATCAAATAGCCTAACGGAAAAATGACGGAGCTTGCGACGGCGCCGCGCATGGCGCCGAAGATCACTTTCTCCAAAGCAACCCACCAGACAGGTAAGGGGGAGAGCAGCCGGTCATCGATTTCGCGCGCGTAGCCGAGATCCAAAACCAGCGGCAGCGTTACTCCCTGCATGGCGGCGATCATGCCGGTCAGGGCGACGATACCGGGCAGCATCAGCTCAGCATAGTTGCCGGAAGCCAATCCCATGCCGGGCAGTACTTTGCCGAAGATGAACAGGAAGAACAGCGGATTCATCAGCGCCTGCAGCAGAAATGGAACGAACTCGCGGCCGGTGACCTTCAAATCGCGCCGCAGGATGGCAAGAAAAGCGCCAATTGCGAGCTGCGCTCGATTCGTGGTGCGGACGGCGTGAATATCGGCCAGGGGAAAGGTCAGGTCCGACATTATCGAAGATGCCTCCCAGTCAAAAAGATAAATACTTCTTCGAGTGACGGCTGTTTCACGCTGAGGTCGCGAACTTGCGCGCCCGCGCCAAAGACCGCCTGCGCGGCTGAACCGATCAGGGTGTTCGCCGATTCCGAATACACGCGATAGGTCAGCGCGCCGGGCTCGGCATTCTGTGATGCTTCATCGCGCAGCTCATCTACCTTGGCGACTCCGGGGGTGGCTTCGAGCGCTGCCTTAACCTTCGCCGAGGCGGCGCCATTTTCCGAAGGTGGAGCAAAGGCGCGTACCTCCAGCGAAGTGCCGCCGGGAATCATTTTCTTCAACTGGGCAGGCGTGTCGTTCACGAGAATCTTACCGTGATCCATGATGGCGATGCGATCGCACAACCGGTCCGCTTCGTCCATGTCGTGGGTCGTGAGCAGGATAGTGAGCCCATTCGAATTGAGGGCGCGGATGCGTTCCCACAAAAACAGGCGCGATTGGGGATCCAGATTGTTGGTCGGCTCATCCAGGAACAGAACGTCCGGCGCGTGCATCAGAGCGCGGGCAATCATCAACCGCTGCGCCATGCCGCCCGAATAGCGATTCACTTTCTCGTTCTTTCGCTGGCCGAGGCCCAGCTCTTCGAGCAGCTTGTCGGCCAGCGCCTCACGGGTTTTGCGCGGCACACCGTGATAGGCCGCATGAAAGGTCAGGATTTCCCGGACCTTGAGGCTGCGATCGAGGTTGCTCTGTTGCGGAACCACTGCGATGCGCTGCTTAATCCCGATCGGATCACGGCTGACATCGGCCTCCATAATGGCCGCCGAGCCTTCCGTCGGGACGATGGCGGTGGTGAGAACGCCGATGGTTGTCGTTTTGCCGGCGCCGTTCGGCCCAAGAAGGCCGAAGATCTCCCCCCGCGATACTTCGAATGAAACGCCATCGACCGCGTTCGTTTTGGACTTGGGATATCGCTTTATCAAGTTGCGAACTGCAATGGCAGGGGGCGCCGCTACCCCGGTTTCGGCGAGCATAGTGTCTTTCTATCTTGTACGAAAAAAGACTTATAATCCAGTGATTGTTGGTCCCGATCCGGCAAGCCATGCTCGTGCAACGCATCATGGGCTCTTGTCCAGGCGCAGGCAGCAACGCTTGCGCGTAGCCGAGGTGTTTCGACTATCCAATTCCAGTTCTAAGCAGTGAATTATTGCGCCGGCAATTCCGGCCGAACGTCTCTTGCAAAGCGCAGAAAGGCGCCTGCCGCGCCTTCCGGTTCGGGGCCGTGCGGATACACAAACTGAAAGAGCCGTTTAATACTGAACCTCTCTATCGCGATTACAGCCAATCCGGCCTGCTGCCCGTTTCGCAATGCCCAACGCGACAGAAAACCAATCCCCAGTCCCGATTCAATTGCCGACTTGATGGCTTCCGTGGAATCAAGTTCCATGCGTACATGCAGGTGGCGCAGAGGGATTCCGGCTTTGCGCAGCGCATCTTCCACCACGCGCCGCGTGCCGGAGCCTGCTTCCCGCATCAGCAAAGGACGTTTCACGACTTCGCGCAAGCCGGCCGCCGGTTCACTGGCCAAAGGATCCGAAATCGATGCGACCACCACAATCTCGTCTTCGAGAAACGGCTCAACCTTCAGATCGCTGGTGCTCACCGGTCCTTCGGTGAGCCCGAGTTGAATATGCCGGTGCAGGAGCTGCCTGACGATCTGCTCCGTATTGCCGCTGGTAACGGCGAGCTCAATTTTCGGATGCTGCTCAAGATAGCCTGCCAGAAGCCGCGGCAGAAGGTACTGGGCGATGGTGGTGGAGGCGCCCAATGCCAGACGGTCGCGCAATTCGCCGCTCAATTGGCCGATGTCGCGCAGTGCTTCCTGCGCGAGTTGGTTCGCCTGAAGCGAATATTCATGCAGGCGTTCGCCAGCCGCAGTAAGCGCCACGCCTGTAGCAGCGCGTTCAAACAGCCTTACGCCGAGTTCCTCTTCCAATGCCTTGATATGCGAAGTGACGGAAGGCTGGGCGAGGTGCAGCACCTCAGCAGCTTGTGTAAAGCTCAAACGCTCCGCGACGGCGCGGAACACTGTGAGACGAAAATTTTCGAGCGGCGAGATCAGCAACGTTCTGGACGATTGTAAGCTGTCAGAGTGGAGAAAGGGATCAGCCGCCGCAAATTTGGAGCCGTGCTGGCTGCTTCCGGGGCTGCCGCCTGCATCTCCTGCGCGACCGGTAGATCGACCAGAATGAACAAACAAAATTGGGGCAAAGGCCCGAACGGCGAAGAAGTAGACCTTTATACGCTCGCGAACGGGCACGGAATCCGGACGACGATTACCACATACGGCGGCCGGATTGTCACCCTGACGGTTCCCGACCGCAACGGCAAAGTGGCGGATGTTGTGCTCGGGTTCGACAACCTGCCTCAATACCTGGAGAAGAATCCGTTCTTCGGAGCCTTGGTGGGCCGCTACGCGAATCGCATCGCCAACGGAGAATTTAAACTCAACGGCCACACTTACACGCTGGCCAGGAATAACGGTCCAAACACGTTGCACGGCGGCTTAATCGGTTTCGACAAGAAAGTCTGGACTGTTCAGGGCGCCATGGGAGCGAACCCTGCGTTGCGCCTGCAGTACGTGAGCAGAGACGGGGAAGAAGGTTTTCCAGGTACGCTAACGACCACGGTCACGTATGAACTCTCCGATAACAACGAGCTGAAGATCGATTACGAAGCAACGACGGACAAAGACACGGTTCTCAATCTAACCAACCATTCCTATTTCGATCTATCGGGCGCGGGTGCAGGCGAGATCCTCGACCATGTAGTTACCATCAATGCCGATCGTTTTACTCCCGTGGACGCAAATCTGATCCCTACTGGCGAACTGAAGAGCGTCGATGGAACTCCGTTCGACTTTCGGAAGCCCATGCCCATCGGAGCCCGCATTAACGACAAGGACCAGCAGCTCGCATACGGAGGCGGCTACGATCATAATTTCGTTTTGAATGGCAATGGCGGTGCGCCTTCATTCGCGGCGCGCGCAATGGACACGAAATCCGGGCGCGTGCTGGAAGTGTTCACGACGCAACCGGGCGTCCAGTTTTATACAGGTAACCACCTGCCCAATGGCATCAAAGGCAAGAATGGAGCGACTTATAACTATCGCTACGGCCTGTGCTTTGAGACGCAGCACTTTCCGAATTCGCCCAATCAGCCCAATTTTCCGTCGACTGAATTGAGCCCGGGGCAGCAATTTCACCAGACCACGATTTTCAAGTTCTCTGTCGCCTGAAACGTCCATCTGACGGCGTACTTCTACAAGATATGGGTGATCAGAACAAGACATCGCAGAATAAACCCGCGCCGAATAAACCGTCGCAGCCTGATAAAAACCTGGCCGCGGAAGAGCGTCCTGTACCTTCACAGGCAGAAGGCGATCTTGAAACTGTCGAGGAAGATCTCGAATCGAAGAGCAAAGCCGGAGACCGCGGCTCGAAGAAATAGAAAGTAGCGAAGCTACAATCTGACGAGTGCGCCTCTTCGGCCCGCTCCACGTTTCGCTGCTGCTGGCGATAGCGGGTGTCGCACTGGTTCTTGTTCGACTGGGCCGCAGCGCCGCTATTCCAACCCGAACAACTCGTCTTGTGCTTGCCTATGCGCTGGCGGTAAACGAGATCATCTGGTGGATTTTTCGGTACTCGAAGGAAGGCCTTCGTTTCCCATTCAACCTGCCGCTGCAGTTGTGCGATATTACCGTCTGGACCACAGTTTTCGCGTGTATCACGCTTGTTCCATGGCTGGTGGAGTTCTCGTATTTTGCCGGGCTGGCGGGTGCCGGAATGGCGGTAATTACTCCCGACTTATGGTCGCCTTGGCCATCGTATCCGGCGATCTATTTTTTCCTCGCACACGGCGGAATCATCATTGCGATGGCTTTTCTGGTGTTTGGCAGGGTGGTGCTGCTGCGACCGGGTGCGCTCCAGCGCGGATTTTTGATGTTGCTATGCTACGCCGCGCTGGTAGGGGCGTTCGATCGAATCTTTGGCGCCAATTACATGTACCTCCGGGCGAAGCCAAAGGGCGAGACAGTGCTTTCAATTTTCGGGCCTTGGCCTGTTTACCTGATTCCGGCGCTGGTGCTGGCGTTTTTGCTGTTCTGGCTGTTCTGGCTGGTGGCGCGCCAGTTGCAGCGCTAAGCCGCCTTGCTTTATGCCGAGTGGGGTTTACTCAGGGCTCGGTCCAGCATGTTCATTTCGCTCAAAATCATATCCATGACGACGCGGTCTCCCACTTTTGAGTTGATCATCAGGTGGTAAAGATCGCGCTGGGGCCAGCTCTTGTTGTAGTAGCGCTTGATAAAGGCGGCCCGTTCCTGATCGACGGTTTCGAGCATGTGTTCGGCGGCCTCTCTGGTGTGCCCCAGAGCCATCAGGCGACGTAGCTTCTCTTCGTATGGCGCGAATATGAAAACGTGAAAGGTGTCGGGGCGGTCGCGCAAAAACCACGGTGCCGCTCGGCCCACAATCACGCAGTTTCCTTTGGAGGCGATGTCTTTGATGACATGCTCGAAATTATGCGAGAGGCTTTCGGCATCGAGCAGCTCGAGCCCGCCGCCGGTATAACTCTCCTCAAAGCTGCCGCGCATAAAGATCTTGGCCAGCCGGTAAAAGGTTGAATCAAGCTTTTCTTCCCGCTGCTCCACCGCCTTCACGTCGCATTTGAGTCGCCGGGCGATTTCGCACGTGATCTGCCGGTCCCAAAGCGACCAGCCGAGGCGGTCGGCCAGCTTCTGAGCGATTGTACCGGCTCCAGAACCGAATTCGCGCTCAATAGTGAGTACGTCGATCACCCGCGCCCCCCTCTGGAAGGCATCTTAGTTCACCACTTAATTCACTTATCGGAACGTAGTGCAGTTTACTGAAGAGGAATTAGCCGAGGCTAAGCGGCCACGGCTCCTCCAGGCCGGCCAGGGCGAGCGCCGCGCCTAACAACGCCATATTCTTTGAAAAGTGAATCATATCCTGCTGCTTGGCTTGCGGATCGGTTGCATTCCAGAAATCGTGTATGGCAGGCGAGACGGTAGATAGAAAACCGATAATCGCCAGCGCGCCCAACTTGGGCTTCATGCCAAGGATTAAACTAGCGCCCCCGGCCGCGAGCATGGCGCCGGAGACAAGCACGGCCATTTCGGGGTTGGGGACGTTTTTGGCGCCCGCATATTGGGCGAGCGCCTGTTTTTGCTTGAAATGATTGATCCCGTTGTATACAAAAAAGCCTCCCAAGACGAGGCGTCCGACTAAGAACAAAGCTTTCATGCGATCACTCCAGCCAACGATTTGACCCACAGGCGGCTACAAATTTACACACTTTTTCTTTGCTGATCCGCGGGTGCGCCCGGCGGCGCTTAAATGGCTGAATCCGCCGATGTTCCATAATCAAGATTCGCCCCGGTTTCCTGCGGGTAACTTTTGTCAAACAGTGCTGCCATTTTCGGGCGGTTTAGGAGCAATGCATGTGGATCGTTCGCCTGGCTTTGCGGCGACCGTACACCTTTGTCGTTCTATCGTTGATGTTGTTTATTCTGGCGCCGGTAGTAATTTCCCGGACGCCGGCCGACATTTTTCCCAACATCGACATCCCGGTTGTCAGCGTTGTTTGGCAATATTCCGGCCTTTCGGCCCTGGACCTTTCCGAGCGCCTGGTTTACATCAACGAGCGCTCGCTGACAACTACGGTCAACAACATCGAGCACATCGAATCGCAATCGATGAACGGCATCGGCGTGATCAAGATATTTTTCCAGCCCCATGCCAACCTGCCTTCGGCGATCGCGCAAGTCACGGCCATCTGCCAGACCCAGCTTAAACAGCTTCCGCCCGGCACGACGCCGCCGCTGATCATCACGTATAACGCCTCCACCGTGCCCATCCTCATGCTGGGGCTTTCCGGGCTTGGTTTGAGCGAACAGCAGTTGAACGACCTCGGCCAGAACTTTATCCGCCCCGCGCTAGTGACGGTTCCGGGAGTGGCCATTCCGAACTCATACGGCGGCAAACAGCGCGAGATTATGGTCGATCTGAACCGGCAGGCGCTGCAGGCCAAGCACCTGAGCCCATCTGACGTGGTGAACGCGATTGGCAATCAGAACCTGATTCTTCCCGGCGGGACATCGAAGATCGGCTCGCTCGAATATGACGTGGAGATCAAGGGCAGTCCGGAGCGCGTGCAGGAGTTGAACGATCTGCCGATTAAAACGCAGAACGGCGCCACCATTTATGTGCGTGACGTGGCGCATGTTCGCGACGGCTATCCGCCGCAGACGAATATCGTCCGTTCAGACGGCATGCGCGGCTCCATGATGGCCATCTACAAGAATGGCGACGTGTCGACGCTGGACATCATTGCGGGCGTTCGGAAGACGCTGCCGCTGGTGGAAGCGACGCTACCGCCGAATTTAAAGGTGACGCCCATTGCCGATCAATCCGTCTTCGTCCGCGCCTCTATTGCGGCCGTTATCCGGGAAGCCGTTATCGCCGCCTGCCTGACGGCGATCATGATTCTGGTGTTTTTGGGAAGCTGGCGCAGCACATTAATCATTGCCATTTCGATTCCACTGTCCATCCTGTGCTCGCTTTTTGCGCTGAGCGCGCTGGGCGAAACCATCAACATCATGACGCTGGGCGGTTTGGCGCTGGCGGTCGGCATCCTGGTGGACGATGCGACGGTCGAGATCGAAAACATTAATCGCAACTTCGAAATGGGTAAGGAAATTGAACAGGCCATTTTAGACGGTGCGGCGCAGATCGCGGTCCCGGCGTTCGTTTCGACACTCAGCATCTGTATCGTCTTCGTGCCGATGTTCTTTTTGACGGGCGTTGCGCGCTACCTTTTTGTGCCCCTGGCCGAAGCGGTTTCGTTCGCCATGCTCGCATCCTACGTTCTGTCGAGAACGATTGTTCCGACGCTTGCGAAGTATTTATTGAAGGGCCATTCGCATCACGAAGCCGTAGCCCACGCCGACCGCCGAAATCCGTTTGTCCGGCTGCAATTGCTGTTTGAGAACGGGTTTGAGCGTTTGCGAGCGGGATACCGGGGAGTGCTGCAGAAGTGTATCCTCCACCGGGGGCTGTTTGTCACGGTGTTTTTGCTGGCGTGCGCGGCGTCTTTCGCGCTTGCGCCCTGGCTGGGGCAGGATTTCTTTCCGTCTTCCGATAGCGGCCAATTCCGGCTGCATATCCGGGCACGCACGGGAACACGCATTGAAGAGACGGCGAAGCTATGCGACGTAGTAGAAAACAGGATCCGGCGGCAGATTCCGCCGCGCGAAGTCGTTAACATTCTGGACAACATCGGCCTGCCTTACAGCGGTTTGAATACGTCTTACGGCAACAATGGAACGATCGGTCCCGCCGATGCCGACATTATCGTTTCGCTATCGCAGGATCACAGGCCAACGGCGCAGTATGTGAACGCGCTTAGAGCAAGTCTGCCGGCCGAGTTTCCCGGCGTGCTGTTCTATTTCCTGCCTTCGGATCTTGTCAGCCAGATTCTGAACTTCGGGCTGCCTGCGCCCATCGACATTCAGATTATCGGCCGTGATCTGGCCGCCAATCGCGCCTTCGCTGACAGGCTGTTGCAGCAGGTCAAGTTGATACCGGGGGCAACCGATCTGCGCATCCAGCAACCGTTCAATCAGCCGAAAATGTTTGTGAACATAGACCGCACGAAGGCCCAACAAGTCGGTTATACGGCGCGCGATGTCGCCGGTGACATTCTGGTTTCTCTCAGTGGGAGTTTTCAGACCAGCCCCACGTTCTGGCTGAATCCCCGTTCGGGCGTCAGCTACAGTATTGCGGCGGAGATGCCGCAATACACGATGAATTCGCTACAGGATTTGCGCAACATCCCGGTCGACAATCCAACAAGTGCTTCGGAGATTCTGACCAGCCTCGCTTCTCTGCAACGCGGTACCGGACCCGCTACTGTGTCTCACTACGACATCGCTCCCGTTATCGACATCTACGGTTCGGTGCAAGGAACGGATCTCGGTAGCGTCGCGAGCGAAATCGACAATCTGGTAGCAAAAAACGCCCGATATCTGGTGCGCGGGTCGCGCGTTGTGGTGCGCGGCCAGATTGACACGATGCGTTCGTCTTTTCGCGGGCTGATCGCCGGGCTGGCTTTCTCCATCATCCTGGTCTACATGTTGATTGTGATCAATTTCCAATCGTGGCTTGATCCGTTCATCATTATTTCGGCGCTTCCCGCTGCGCTCGCCGGTATTGTCTGGTTTCTCTTCGTCACTCACACTACGGTCAGCGTTCCGGCTCTTACGGGCTCTATTATGTGCATGGGCGTAGCGACGGCAAACAGCATTCTGGTAGTGAGTTTTGCGAAGGAACAACTGCCGGATGTGAATAGCGCGGGCGATGCCGCTGTGCTCGCCGGCTTCACTCGTTTTCGGCCGGTTCTGATGACAGCTTTGGCCATGATGATCGGTATGCTACCAATGGCGCTGGGGCTGGGAGAAGGGAGCGAACAGAACGCGCCCCTGGGCCGCGCAGTAATCGGAGGCTTGCTGTTTGCGACGATCGCTACATTGTTTTTCGTTCCCAGCCTCTTCACGCTGCTGCACAGCAGACGGAGAGGCGCGTAGGCCGGATGAAGATTTTTCGAGTTGCTGTCGGCGCGATCCTGGTGCTCGCCGTAGTCGCATTTGTTGTCGCAGCCGGCATTATTCCCCGCCTGCGGCGGCAGGAAGTCTTAAAGCAACAGACAATTGTTGCGGCTGAACCGGCCGTTACTGTCACGCACCCGAAGCTCGGCAATCCGGCCGAAGAAGTGATTCTGCCCGGTAACATCCAGGCGTTCATCGATACGCCGATTTACGCCCGAACCAGCGGCTATCTCAAGGCCTGGTACTTCGATATCGGGGCTCATGTGAAGCAAGGGCAACTGCTCGCGGTGATTGAGAGTCCGGAGGTGGATCAGCAGCTACAACAAGCCCGCGAGGATCTCAACACAGCGCAGGCGAACCTGAAATTGGCCCAGATCACTGCGGAGCGGTATCTCGATCTGTTTAAGACGGATTCGGTAGCAAAGCAGGATGTCGATAACGCCGTGCAGGACGCTGCGGCCAAGAGCGCCACCGTAAAAGCTGCCCAAGCCAATGTTGCGCGGCTGGAGCAACTGGTTGCGTTCGAAAAAGTATATGCGCCGTTTAGCGGGGTGATCACGACGCGTAATACCGATATCGGGCAGCTCATTCAAGCCGGAGCGGAATCCGGAGGCAGTTCCAGCAGCGGTACGGGCCGGGAACTGTTTCACGAAGCAGCCGTCGATAAGCTGCGCGTCTTCGTCAACGTCCCGCAAGTCTATTCGCATACGGCCAAGCCGGGCATCAAAGCTGACTTAACTTTGCCTGAACTGCCGGGCCGCCGTTTTCAAGGCACGCTGGTGCGCACCAGTGACGCGATGGATCCCGCCACGCGAACGCTTACGGTGGAAGTTGATGTGGTGAACAACACCGGATTACTCTATCCCGGCGCTTACACCGAGGTGCATTTCAGAGTCAGAGCGGATCATCCGGCCCTCATCGTCCCTGCGAGCTCGCTGCTGTTCCGTTCGGAAGGGCTGCGCCTGCCGACGGTAGTCAACGGCAACCGAATCGCGCTGGTTCCGGTGGTGCTGGGACGTGATTTTGGCGATAACGTCGAAGTGCTGTCGGGATTATCGGAAAACGCTGCGATTGTAGAGAATCCGCCGGACTCTCTCGTAGAGGGTGAAATCGTCCGCGTTGTTCATGCGGCTGCGAGTCCGAATGCGGAAGACGAAAAATCATGAGCATAAAATGCAAGGACGAGAGCTAAACCATGCTGCTGCAATTTCCGGCGAGTAATTTTTCCGACATCGATTTCCATACGACGTACGACGCGGTGGTGGTGGGGTCAGGGGCGGCGGGCGGCATGGCGGCGCATGCGCTGACTCAGCACGGAATGAAAGTACTGCTGCTCGAAGCGGGGAAAAACCAGGACACGACAAAAATTCTGCATTCCATGGAATGGCCGTATGAGCATCCGCGCCGCGGCAAGATGCCGCCGGATTATCATGCGCTGACAAGGAACGAGTACAACATTCGACAACCGCCTTACGCGCAGGGCTCGCCTTACACCAACGTGGTGAGCTATATCCAGGGCTGGGGCGGTTCCGATTACAGCAAAACGCTAGTCGTCAACGAGAAAGAGCACCCTTATACAGGCACGCGCTACGCCTGGGTACGAGCCAGAACAGTCGGCGGTAAAACGACCATCTGGGGCCGGTTGGCGCTACGGCTCTCCGATTACGATTTCAAAGCCAAGAGCCGCGACGGGCATGGCGAAGACTGGCCGATTTCTTACGCCGACATCGCGCCGTATTACGACAAAGTGGACGAATACCTGGGCGTTTCCGGGCATCCGGAGAACCTTCCCTGGCTGCCCGATGGCAAATTTCAGCGGGCGGTCAAGTTGAACGATGCCGAAGTTCATCTGCGAAACACGCTCAAAGGCATGGGCCGGGTGCTGACACCGTATCGCGCCGGTGTGACAACGGATGGTTTAAAGCACAACAAATATCGAATGCGCTGTTATGGGCGCGGCGCCTGTAACCGCCACGTGGGCGGCTGCGACATTCATGCAGCTTTCGACTCGCCCACAGGCCTGATCCGGCCGGCGATGGATACAGGCAATCTGGTGATGCGGCCGAATTCCACGGTCTATGAAGTTACGGTCGACAAAGATACCGGAAAAGCGACGGGCGTGTCGTTTCTCGATAGCGATTCGAAGAAGAGCTATCAGGTGAAAGCGAAGGTCGTCATTCTGGCGGCCTCCACGCTGGAATCGGCTCGCCTGATGCTGCTTTCGAAATCGAGTCTGTACCCGAACGGCATCGGGAATTCCAGCGGGCATGTCGGGCACAATTTCTGCGAGCATGTCATGGGTCCATCCGTGGCCGGAATCAAAACCGATCTGATCGGGAAACCACGCACGCTCGATGACGGCAGGCCGGGTGGCTTTTATGTCGCGCGCTTCCGCAACCTGAAAGACAAATCGGACTTCGTGCGCGGTTATGGCTTTGAGGGCGGCAGCGGTTGCGGCATGATTCCCGGCGCCGCGTATACAACTCCGGGGTTCGGTGAAGAATACAAGAAGAACGTGCGCGATTACGCGGGCGCGACGATTGAAATGGGCGCCTTCGGGGAGGTCCTGGCGCGTTATGAAAATGCTGTAGACATCGATCCCGCAGTAAAGGACGCGTGGGGTATTCCGGTTTTGCGCTTCAGCTATCATTTCGGCGAGAACGAAAAGAAAATGGCTGCGGATATGGCGGAGAGCGCGCGCGAAATGTTTGCCGCCGCCGGATTTGAGATCGTATCTGTGACGAAATCGATTCTGCCCGAAGGCTGGTCGATTCACGAGCTCGGAACGGCGCGCATGGGCAACGACCCGAAGACGTCGGTGCTCAATCAGTACCAGCAATCGCACGATGTCAAGAATCTCTTCGTAGTGGATGGCAGCGGATTCGTTTCCGCCTCCTGCCAAAATCCAACCTGGACAATCATGGCTTTGTGCTGGCGCTCCTGTGACTACCTGGCGGATCAGTTCAGGAAGGGCGAGGTGTGAGATGGAGACGGCACTGAACCGGCGCGATGTCTTCAAATTTTTCGGCGTCGCAGCATTTACGGCGCTGCAACTACCCGCGGCGGATCCGACTGCTCCTCTGTTCTTCTCGCGCGATGAATTCGCACTGCTCGATGCCTTAACGGAATTGATCATTCCCAGCGACGATCATTCTCCAGGTGCACATGAGGCTGGTGTTGCGGCTTATATAGATCGAACGGCCGCGGAGGCCTATCTGCCTGAGGACAAGACTTCCTGGCGGCAAGGTCTGGCTGCCATCAATGAGCTCTCTCAGAACATGAGCGGAAGCGTGTTTCTGAAAGCGGCGAAGGCGCAGCAGATGGTACTGCTGAAGCAAATTGCCGCCGCCGAGAAAGCGCCAAAGACGGAGGCTGAAAGATTTTTTACGCAGTTGAAGCAGACAACCGCCTTTGCCTACTACTCCTCGTCGATCGGCATTCACAAGGACATCAACTACAAAGGAAACGTCATGCTCGATAAATTCGTTGGTTATGAAGCGACTTAGGCTGCCGGTCTTCTGCGCGCCGATCTTCTGTGCAGTTGTGCTGTTCAGCCAGACGCGGGCCACCATTGCGCCAAGTGTGCGGCGCGCGCTCAATAGCATCACGGCGGCGAATCTCAAAGGCGATCTTTCGTTTCTTGCGTCGGACACGCTCGAAGGCAGGTACACGCCTTCGCCGGGTTTGGACGTAGCGGCGGAATTTATTGCCTCGCAATTCCGAGAGGCCGGCCTTCAACCTGGTGGTGATCAGGACTATTTTCAGATGGCGCACATGGTCGACCGGCGCATGCCGGCGGCGCAGTCTGCGATGACGCTGCAGGAAGGCGCGCAAACGACTACTGTTCCGCCGCAGTTCATCACAATTGCGGATGCCGATGCCGCGGCGAAAGTCGAGCGCGCGCCGGTTTTAGTTCTGAAGGCGAAAGACCCGGCTTTGTTGAACGGCGTGGATCTTTCCGGAAAAGCCATTGTTGTGCCAGGACCAACTCCAGCCGAGCGCCGCGACATCGATGCATTTCGAAAGAGCCGTGCCTTTGATCAGGAAGTAAGCCGGTCCAGTGCGGCACTTGAAGTAACAACCAGCCAGATGCGGGCTGCGGGCGCGCCGGCAGCCAGGCTTATCGAAGCCGATGAGGCGAAACAACGCCGGGTTCCAAGCGTGATAGTCACGAGCGACGAGCTGCAGAAGTGGATCGATCATGCCGGCGAAAACAATGCGGCACGCACGATCAGCATGGAGATTCCGGGCCCCGAAGACAAAAACGTCGTTGTCAGGAACGTGATTGGCGTATTGCCGGGCTCGGATCCCACACTGAAGGCGACGTACGTGATGTTGACCGCGCATTACGATCACATCGGCACGACCGAGACCGCGGGCCGCTCGGGTTTGAATCGGAAAGCTGCGGGCAACGATCACATCTATAACGGCGCAAACGATGATGGCAGCGGCACTGTCTCTGTTATCGAAATTGCCAAAGCATTGGCGAATATCAGCCCTCATCCCAAGCGCTCCCTGATCTTCATGACCTTCTTCGGCGAAGAGCGAGGTCTGCTGGGCTCGCAATTTTATGGGCGGCATCCGCGTTTTCCGGTCGCGCAAACCGTTGCCGACCTGAACCTGGAGCAAGTCGGGCGGACCGACTCGATGGAAGGACCGCAGGTCAATACGGCGAGTCTGACCGGCTATGACTACTCAGATATCACCAAGTACCTGGAGGCGGCCGGACGCGCGCTTGGGATCAAGGTTTATTTAGATGCCAAAGCGAGTGATCCGTACTTCACTCGCAGTGACAACGCGGCTCTGGCGCTGCTGGGTGTTCCGGCGGAGACGCTAACCGTCGCCTTCGATTATCCCGATTACCACGGCCTGGGCGATGAGTGGCAAAAAATCGACTACGACAATATGGCGCGAGTGGATCGAATGGTGGCTCTAGGTCTACTGAATATGGCCAACAATCCCAAGCCTCCGCAATGGAACGCGGAAAACCCGAAAACTCTGCCCTTCCGGGAAGCGCAGAAGAAGTTGCTCGGCGAAGCCCACACTCAGTAGGGAACAAACGGCGGGAAATATTCGTTATGGCTTTCAGGTGAGCTAAAGAATGCTGGTTTTTGTGCTGTGGTGCCTCTTATTCATCCTGTGCTGGCCCTTGGCATTGGCGGCGCTGCTCTTGTATCCCATCGTCTGGATATTACTGCTGCCGTTCCGGATTCTGGGAATTGCTGTCCATGGAGTATTGGCGCTCGTGAGCGCGATTATTTTGCTGCCGTTTCGCGTTCTGAAAGCTATTTAGTGTAGAGGGCGGCATCCCGCTACACTGAAAACGAATGCCATTGCCGAGCTGCGAAGAGTTTTACCGTATCCGGAAGCTGCCGCCTTACGTTTTTGCGGTTATTAATGAACTGCGAGATAAAGCACGTGCTGCCGGCATAGACATCATTGACATGGGAATGGGTAACCCCGACGGGGCAACGCCAACGCCAATCGTCGATGAACTGATCCGGACGGCCCCAAACCCGGCCAATCACCGCTACAGCATGTCGCGCGGGATTCCGGCGCTCCGGCAGGCAATCGTCGAAAAATACAGCCGGCAATATGGCGTAGATCTCGATCCCGAAGCCGAGGCGATCGCTACCATCGGCGCCAAGGATGCCCTGGCGCATCTGCTGTTTGCGATCATCGGCCCGGGGGATGTCGTTGTCTCTCCCAATCCGGCCTATCCCATTCACCAATACGGCGTCGTAATGGCGGAAGGAGAGGCTTGCATGCTGCCGATGCCCGATGCGGCTACGTTTCTCTCTGCCTTGAAGGATCTCTATCGCAGTGCGGCCAGGAAGCCGAAGGTGATTCTCATCTCGTTCCCGCACAATCCCACCACTATTTCGGTCGATAGCGCTTTTTTGCAAGAGATCGTGGATCTCGCGCGCGAGCACGGCAGCTTCATTGTTCACGATTTCGCATACGCGGAGCTTGGTTTCGATGGGTATAAGCCGCCGAGCATTTTGCAGATCCGCGGTGCAACCGACTATGCCGTCGAAATCTATTCGATGACCAAGAGCTACAACATGGCGGGATGGCGCGTGGGCTTTTGCCTGGGCAACCGCCGGCTCATTGCCGCGCTGGCGCGCATCAAGAGCTATCTTGATTACGGCATCTTTCAGCCAATACAAATTGCTGCCGTCACTGCACTGAACGAATGCCAGGACGCTCCGGCGCAAATCTGCGCGATTTATCAGGCGCGTCGCGATGTTTTGATTGAGGGTTTGCGGGAAGCCGGCTGGATCGTAGATCCGCCCAAGGCTTCCATGTTTGTCTGGGCGCGCATTCCGGAAGCGTTCGCCGAAATGGGTTCACTCGAATTTGCCAAGCAGTTGATGCGGGAAGCCCGTGTGGCTGTTTCGCCGGGAATTGGGTTCGGGCCCATGGGCGAGGGTTTCGTCCGTTTCAGCCTGATCGAAAATCCGGACCGAACGCGTGAGGCCACCCGGAATATCGGGAGATTCCTCGCCAGCTCGGGCGTTTTCGCACAGGCCGGTTCCGCTCCCGTACACGTATAATTTCATCTGCATGGCGGCTCTTCCGGATGCCCCTTTCTATGAACTCATTGAGCTGCCGCAGCTAAACGTTACGGATCTGGATCCTCTTCTCAACGAAGAGATTTCCGTTTGGGAAAGGCGCTTCTGCTGGAACTTCCGGCCTTCTGCGGATCTGTTGCGGCGCTTCCTGCAGATGCGTTCTCTCTACGGTTACGCTCTGCGCATTCACGGCGAAGTGGTTGGATATTCCTATTACGTTTGCGAAGGACGCAAAGGGCTGATTGGCGATTTCTATGTTCGTATGCAGCACTGTACGCCGCCGGCTGAGATCGAATTATTAGCAACGGTAGTGCAAGGTCTCATGCGGACGAGCGGCATCCGGCGCGTCGAGTCGCAATTGATGCTGTTACGCGACCCTTTGCAAATAGCGCCGTTCAGCAGCTATGTAACGCGCCATGACCGATACTTCATGGTCATCCGGGAGCAGCAGGCCGCCGCCTTGCAGCCCGTCTCAACGGGATTACGAACGAAATTTGTGGGTTGGGCCGACCGCTATCACGAAGAGACCGCGCATTTGGTGTCGGCGGCTTACAAAGGCCACGTAGATAGCGACATCAACGATCAGTACCGCACAATTCCCGGCGCACGCCAGTTTCTGACGAACATTATTCGTTATCCGGGCTGTGGCCAGTTTTCGCCGGCATCTTCCGTATTAGCGCTGGACGAACGCACGGGACGCGTTTGCGGCGCCTGCCTGACGAGCCTGGTTTCGGCCGAGTCGGGGCATATCACGCAGCTCTGCGTTTTACCCGCCTTGCGCGGCGCGCGCCTGGGCTATGAACTCTTGCGCCAATCGCTTGAGCGGCTCAGGCAGCTCGGCTGCACGATGGCCAGCCTGACTGTGACCTGCTCGAATGTGGATGCAATTCGTCTGTATGAGGCGATGGGCTTCCGCACCGAGGCAAGCTTTCCTGCATTGGTCTGGCAGGGCTGGTAAGAGCAGCTTCAGCGTTGCGCCGGTACACTCGCCTGGGGCTCGCGTAACGGGCTGCGCGCGCGGCTGTAGGCGAAGTAGATGACCAACCCGATGATCAGCCATACAACGAAACGGACCCATGTTTCGAGCGGTAAGCCCAGCATCAGGCCCAGACAGGCCAAAATAGAGATCGCCGGAGTAACGGGTGAAAACGGAACCCTGAAGGCCCGCCTGCGCTCCGGTTGCGCCCGGCGCAAAATGACAACGCCGGCCGACACGATGATGAAAGCGAACAGAGTGCCGATGTTCGAGAGATCCGCCAGGGTACCGATGTCCCAGATGCCTGCCGGTATCCCCACGGCCAGCCCCGCCAACCAGGTGCTGACATGAGGCGTGCGGTAGCGCTTATGTACGCTCGAGAACACGTCGGGCAGCAAGCGGTCGCGCGACATGGCGAACCAGATACGCGCCTGACCGTATTGATAAACGAGCAACGATGACAGCATCCCGAGCAACGCGCCCACGGTGACGGTGAAGCGCAGTTTATCCATTCCGATTGCCGCCAGCGCATTCGCCACCGGTGAAGCATTATCCAGAGTTTTCCAGTTCACGATTCCGGTGAGCACGAATGCGACTGAGGTGTAAAGCAGCCCGCAAATCACCAGTGTGCCGATGATCCCGATGGGCATGTTGCGCTGCGGGTCCCGGCATTCTTCGGCGGCGGTGGATACCGAATCGAAGCCGATAAAGGTGAAGAACACGATTGCGGCGCCGCTGATTACACCCCCAAAGCCATTCGGCAAAAACGGATGCAGGTTCGACATCTGAACCGCTCGGGCCGCCCCGAAGACGAAGAGCAGCACGGCAGCAAGCTTAATGGCGACCATGATGTTGTTGGCGCCCGCGCTTTCTTTTACACCCCGCACCAGAATCCAGCTCAGCAACATCACAATCAGAAATGACGGTAAATTGAACAGACTACCGGTTCGGTGCCCTTCGATCAGCGCCGGCTCGGAGAGCCATTTCGGCAGATGCACGCCGAACATGTAATCGCACATGACGTTGAAATAGGCAGAAAACCCGACGGCTACCGACATGTTGGATACGGCGTATTCGAGGATCAGGTCCCAACCGATAATCCAGGCGAAAATCTCACCCAGCGTCGTATAGGCGTACGTATAGGCGCTGCCGGCAATGGGAATCATGGAGGCGAGTTCGGCATAGCAGAGGGCCGCAAAACCGCAGGTAATCGCCACCAGAATGAAAGAAAGCGTCAATCCCGGGCCGGCGCCCGGCCTGCCGATTACGGACGCCGCCGCGCCTCCGTGCAGGATCAGATCCAGCAGCGGGGCATTTAAAATGGAAGGCACCGCCATGTGCTGGCCGGCTGCGGCCGTTCCCGTTACCGTGAAGATGCCCCCGCCAATCACCGCGCCAATCCCAAAAGCGATCAGGCTCCAAGGTCCGAGCGAACGCTTCAATTGTTTGCTTTCAATGTGCGTTTCTGCGCACAGCGTATCGATGTCCTTGGTGGCGAGGAGCTGATTCATCGGGTAAACGCGCGTAACGGCCGCTAAACGACCGGCGTGCTTGTCGCAGTATAGCGGGACTCCTTCCAAACGCAACCAATTACGACCCTGGGAGTCTATTGGGATATGTTGCTTCGATCCAGGGTGTCCCGCGTCTTGACGCTGATAGGTCTGATGTCTCTGCCGGTTTTGGCGCAGGTGAATGCGAGTCTATCCGGCGTAGTCACAGACCCCACAGGTGGAGTCATTCCAGGCGCCACCGTCCAACTGACGAATAATGGCACCAACGCCACACAGACCACAACGGCCAACGATCAGGGTTTTTACCGTTTTAACCAACTGCCCGCCGGGACGTACACGCTGAAGATCAGCGCGCCCAATTTTCAAACTAACAATGTCACGAACCTCAATATTGCTGCGGACCTGCCGCAGACGGCGAATGTGACTTTACAGCCGGGCACGATTCAGTCGACCGTTACTGTGACCGCTTCCGCCATCCCGACGCTGCAGACTGCGGATGCCAGTGTGAGTGGAACCATCAGCCATCAGTCCATAGAAGATCTACCGTCATTTGGACGCGACCCGTACGAGCTGATCCGCACCATGCCCGGAATCGATAGCACGGGCGGCCGGAGCGGTAACGGGAACACTGTATTTCTCGGAAACACGACCGGGCCGGGTCAATCGAATACAGGCATTTTCCAAACCGAAAATCAGGTTCAGGTGAGTTCGGCGGGCCAAAGGGTCGAGCAGAATGTGTTCTACATCGATGGCGTAAACGTCAACAGCCTGGGTTGGGGCGGCGCTGCAGTGGTAACGCCCAACACAGAGTCGGTTCAAGACATGACCGTCATCACAGCCGACTACGATGCCGCCGATGGCCGCGGTAGCGGCGCGCACATCAAAACGACGACCAAGAGTGGCACGAACCAGTTCCACGGCAGCGGCGTGTTTCTGTACCAGGATCCGAATTTCAATGCGTACAACAAGTACGGCGGCCCCAATAATGCTCCACCGGTGCGCGTGCAAAACAACTACCGTCAATACGCCGGCAGCCTGGGTGGCCCGATCGCAAAAAATAAGCTCTTCTTCTTCCTCTCCTACGAGGGCCTGAAAAACAGGACTACCAATTACGCACAAGGCTGGGTGACAACACAGCAATATCGCAATCTCGTCGTTGCCGCCCGGCCTGGCACGAACGCGGCCAAAATCTTTCAACAGGCGAATGCGAATCCGCGCATATTAGCCGTCTTGGGAGGCCCCTCGACCACCTGTGCGGCGGTATTTAAATCCAATGCGGCCGCCACCTGCCGCGATGTCGCGGGCGGCCTCGATTTAGGTTCTCCGGGACCGGGCGTGGCGAACACTCCTTATTATCCGATCTATCCGAATCCGCTATCGATTGGCGGCGGCTTCGACGGCGTTCCCGACATACAGGACGTCGAATACTATATCCCCGGAGAGCAGGTCGGGAACCAGTTCAACGCCCGGTTCGATTATGACTTGACCTCGAAAGACCTGTTGTTTGGCTCGTTTTATCTAACGCATTTGAATTCGGTTTCGGCGGGTGCGGTCAGCCCATCTTCGGACGTCTTTTTCAAGCCGACTAATACGGCCGTCACCCTCGGCTACATCCGTAACTGGAGCCCTACCGTCATCAATGAATTGCGTGGAAATTTCACGCGTTTTGCCGATAACCAGATCAGCGACAACCCGGGCACCAATTTCGGGATACCCCAAATCCAGGTGGAATCGTACCCGTTCGGCAATATGCAAGTTGCCGGCGTTCTTCAGGCCACCACCACTCCCGGTATCCTGGCGCAGAACACCTATGAGTTGCGCGATACGCTCACGAAAGTTGCGGGCAATCATACGTTCCGCTTCGGTGGCGAATTCCGTTGGGAGCAGGACAACAACAATTTGAGCGGGCAGGCGCGGCCTCTATATTCTTTTTCGGGACTGTGGAATCTCGCCAATGGCGCTCCCATTTTCGAGCAGATCGCGGTGAACGCATTTAACGGCGGCCCGGGCAATGGATCGCTCGCGTTGCGCGATCACATTGTCGGGCTATTCGCGCAGGACGATTGGCATGTCACTCCGAGCTTAACGTTGAACCTCGGCCTGCGATGGGAGGTATTTAGTCCGCTAACGGAGAAGTACGGAAATCTGGTAAATATTTTCCTCGGCAGCGGTGCATTCGGCCTGGTCAATGCGCAACTGCGAAAAACAAGCCAATTGTGGAATACGAACTGGCACGACTTCGAACCCCGAATCGGCTTCGCCTATTCGCCAGTGGCAGCGCATGAAAAGTTTGTGCTGCGCGGCGGTGCAGGTATTCTTTACAACCGCCAAAACGACGCGGCCTACACAAACATTCGCCAGGATCTTCCAACCAACTATTTTTACGGGCTGTGCTGCGGGACAGCGCCACCGCCCTTTAGTTTCGGATCGCCTTTCGCAGGTGGTGAGATCACGTTCGTTACGGGCGCAAACAGCTCACCCTTTAGCTATCCGGCGAATCCCGCCCTCGCAACCGGAGTGAACCCAACCACCGGCACGCCCAACGGCTTAAACGGCGCGCCGCCGCCCGCCATTCAGGTCTATGGCGCTTGGCCGCACACTCCGGATGCCTATACGGACATATATTCTTTGGAGACCCAAACGCAGATTGCGAAGAACGTCGCATTCATCCTGGGCTATCAAGGCGCGCTGAGTCGGCACTTAATCAGACTGGTGAACCAGAACTTTTTCTATAACCAGACGATCGGAAATCAATCGAGCTTTTTCAACGGCGTATTCACTCCCACGCCGGACGTAAATGCCTCGTATAACGCCATGTACGCGCGCGTGACGAAACAGTTCTCGATGGGCTTTTCCTTGGATGCGACCTACACCTGGAGCAAGAGCATTGACATGCTCTCGGCGGAAGGCCCGGGTGCCCAAACGAATCAGACGGACCCGGTGCATGCGCAAACAGACGAATATGGACCGTCGGATTACGACACCCGGCATCGCTTCGTCATCAGCGGCCTTTGGACGTTGCCTATATTTCCGCATAGCAACGGCATACTGCATGCCATTCTGGGCGGCTGGCAGTTGGGCGGTGTCACCACCGCCTATTCCGGATTCCCGTGGACCCCGGTAACCGGGCAGCAGAGTTCCGTAGCGGTGCTGCCCACTGCCGCGACGATCCGTCCTATCCGGCCGGTGATCTATTACAACAATGCCAACCCCAATGACAACTCCAATCAGTGCTTCATCAATGGATGTGAGTTCGGGGGCATCAATCCAACCTCGCCGATTGTTGGCACGAACTACTTCAACATCGCTATTACCGGTCCTCCCGGAATTGGCCGCAACTCTTTCCGCGGGCCCGGGTTCTTTTCCACCGACGCGACATTATCGAAACGCTTCGCGGTGCCTATCATCAGCGATGCCGCAGGTATAGATCTCCGGTTATTCGCATTCAACGTGTTTAACCAGCTAAACCTGATCCCGTTGTCGTTCGTACAGAACACGGCGCATGTGGAAGACCCGAATTTCGGACGCCCTGTTGGCGCGCTGGCGGGACGTTCGATTGAATTACAGGTTCGCATTACCTTTTAGTCTTACTGCACACGCCCTGACCGCTCACCGCGTAACATGGTTACAGGGCGCCCCGGTACTAGTGCAGCTACGTACGCCGAGTGGCGCATCCAAAGAACAGGGACGCTCTTTTCCCAATTCTCTGGCATTGATCGCCCGCTGTGAGACGTAATGATTTTCGCCCATCGCGCCGCGAGTTCCTTGTTTCGGCCGCAGGCGCTGCTCTGGCCGCCCGGAGCCTCAGGGCAGCTACGCCCACAGAAACTCAGCAGCCTCTCGCGCCGGCTGATCGCCTCTTCTTAGAGGATTTCGCGCGCCGCTGCGTTCGCTATTTCTGGGAGCAGGCCGATCCTCGCACCGGGATCATTATGGATCGTGCCCGGAACGATGGAGCGCGCTCGGGTAATAACGTCGGCAGCACCGCTGCAACCGGTTTCGGATTAACCGCCTTGTGCATTGCGGCCAGCCACGGGTGGCTTCCGCGCGATCAAGTGCGGGCCCGCATCCTCACCACCATGCGCTTCTATTGGGCGCACGCCTTTCACGATCATGGCTGGTACTATCACTTTCTGGATGCCAGCAGCGGCGCACGCCGGCTTGGTTCCGAAATCTCCAGCATTGATACGGCGCTGTTTCTCTGTGGAGTTCTTACCGCGTCCGGGTACTTCTCAACGGATAAAGAAATTCACACTCTCTCGAGGCAAATCTTTGACCGCGTCGATTTTCCCTGGATGCTGGCGGGAAATCCGCTGCTTCTGTCGATGGGGGTGCATCCCGGTTCCGGTTTTCTGAAGTCGCGCTGGAGCGTTTACAGCGAAGCCTCCGTGCTCTATCTGCTCGGGATCGGGTCGACGAAACACGCCATTCCAGCCGATAGCTGGTATGCCTGGCTGCGGCCCGAAGTTCATTACGATCAGTGGACGTTTATCAGCGGCGGCCCGCTTTTTACCCATCAGTTTTCGCATGCCTGGGTGGATTTCCGGCATCAGCAGGATGGCGACCCCTCGTATCGGAACTATTTTCTAAACTCCATCATTGCGACATACGCTCACCGCGATTTCTGCGTCAGCCTGCAATCCCAATATTCTGATTACCGCCCCAACATGTGGGGCATTACAGCCTCCGACAGTCCGAGCGGTTATGTCGTGTGGGGCGGCCCGCCATATGCCGGGCCAATCAACGGCACGCTGGTCCCGTGCGCGCCGGCCGGATCTTTGATGTTTGTGCACGAAATCTGCCTGCCGGTGCTGCTTGAAATGCGCAGCGTCTACGGCGACAGGATTTATCAGCGCTACGGATTTACTGATGCCTTCAATCCAAACTGGAAAGACCGCACCTTCTGGGTGAACCAGGACGTTGTCGGCATCGATGTCGGCATTTCGCTGCTGAGCATCGAAAACCTGCTGACGGGTAATGTCTGGCGCTGGTTCATGAAGAACGAGTACATCCGCAGCGCAATGGAGCGGGTCGGTTTCCGCATCGCAACGCCCGGAGTCAGGCTGCGGGAAGCCCATACGGGCGCGCGGCGGGGTTGAGTGCCGCGCGCCCGCCGGTCACCGTTTCCGCTGGCCTTTGGCCATCTTCTTCACTTTTCGCTTATTCGATCCGCGCGCCACACCCGCTGCGCGTTTTGCCTTCGGCGCCGCTTTTTTGCGCGCCGCCCGTTTCAATTTCTTGCGTTCTTCTCTGTCCTGAACGTGCTTTGTATTCATTCGTCGACTTTGATTCCTGCGTACTTCTCTATGATTTTTTTCAACCCGTGGCTCGGGAAACTTATAGTTAGTTTCGCATCCTCTCCATCGCCTTCGCGCCTAAGGACAGTTCCACGGCCGTAAACAGGGTGTTTGATAACGGTTCCGGCTCGAATAACGGCAGGCTTGGCCGCGGGTTTGGCGGCTTGTACGCGCGGGGGAGCTGCTCCATTCGGCTTCTCGGCGGCCGCCGGTTTCTCGCTGGCTGGATTGCTCGTCTGCTGCGGCCGCCGCGTCAACCCCGAAGGCGGGGTCAGGCCGCGTTCGGCAAAGTACTGCGCGATGTTGTCCACGGAATTGTAAGTGCGGCCAGTGTACAGATTGCGCTTTACCGACTCGCGCACGTCATGCTGCTCCGCGAACAGATCCACTTCTTCCTCGTAGCGGTTGCGCTTCGGAGAAAGCCTTTCGCGCAAACTCGGCGGGACTTCGTTCAAAAAGCGCGATGGCAGGCAGGCCTCCGGCTGTGAGTTGCCGTATCTGCGCCGGTAACGAGCCCAGCTCAGGTACAACCGCTTCTCAGCGCGCGTCATTCCGACGTAGCAAAGCCGCCGCTCTTCTTCCATTGCGGCTTCTGAAGCAAACGAGCGGCTATGCGGGAAAATGCCTTCTTCGAGGCCGGCAATAAAGACGTTGGGAAACTCCAGGCCTTTCGCGTTGTGAATGGTAAGCAGCGAAACAGGCGCCTTTTCATCCACCGAATCGGCATCCGATACCAGCGCGGCATGGTCCAGAAAGTCAGCCGCTGTTTCACCGCGCTCGGCTGCTTCCGCCGCGGCATTGACCAGTTCTTCCAGATTCCCTAAGCGCGATTCCGAATCTTGCGATGTATCGGCTTTTAACATCGCGTGGTAACCGGTCTTCTCGAGAATTTCTCGCAAGACTTCCGGAACCGGCTTTGTCTCCAGCGCTTCGCGCAACTCCCTCATCAAAGCAAGAAAGCCCTTGATGGCCGCTTCCGCCCGAGCAGGAAACAATTTCGCGTCCAGCATACGTGGCAGCGCGTTCCATAAAGCGATTGCGTTTTCGAGCGCGTACTGCTCAATCTGCTCAATGGTGCCGCGTCCGATCCCGCGCGCGGGCGTGTTGATAATGCGCAATAGACTGATGGAATCCTGCGGGCTAAGCAACACTTTGAGATAAGCCAGCAGATCCTTGACCTCTGCCCGCTGGTAGAAACTGAATCCCCCCACTACCAGGTACTTGCGGCCATAGCGCCGGAGCGCTTCTTCTATCTGGCGTGACTGGAAATTCGTTCGATAAAGGACAGCCACGCGTTCCAGAGGATTACGGCGCAGCAGCTTTTCAATCGTATCGGCGATGAAAAGCGCTTCGTTCTCGCCGTCCGGCGCTTCGTAATAACCGATCTTTGCGCCGGCATCCGAGTCCGTCCAAAGCCACTTGCCTTTCCGCTCTTTATTGTTGGCCACCACCGCGCTAGCCGCTTCCAGGATGTTCTTCGTTGAGCGGTAATTCTGTTCCAAGCGGATCACAACCGCGTCCGGATAGTCACGTTCGAAATCCAAAATGTTGCGGATATCGGCGCCGCGCCAGCCGTAAATCGATTGGTCTTCATCGCCGACGACAGCAACATTGTGCCGCTGTTGCGTGAGCAAGCGCATCAGCTCGTACTGGCTGCGGTTGGTGTCCTGATACTCATCGATCATGACGAACTCATAGCGCCGGTTATACAGCGCCCGCAGCGCGTCATCATGCTGCAGCAGGCGAACGGATTCGAGCAGCAGATCATCGAAATCCAACGCATTCGCCTGCCTCAGACGCTCTTCATAGAGTTCGTAAATCTTCGCCAGCCTGGTGAGCTTGGGATCGGTGGCAGCCTTGTGCCAATCCAGCGGATCCTCATTGTGACTTTTCGCATGGCTGATGCGCGATAACGTCGCCCGGTACGGCATGAATTTCTCATCCAGCCCGAGCTGCTTATAAATCGATTTCATCAGCGCAAGCTGATCGTCATCGTCGTAGATAGTGAATTGCCGCGTGAAGGCAGGGCGAAGATCGGCCAGCGCATCGCCGTCCCGCCGCAACATTCGTACGCAGAAGGAATGGAATGTGGAGAGCACCGGAGTGCTTGCGGCCGTTGTCCCGCTCAGCAGGCTGGTAACCCGCTGGCGCATCTCGTCAGCCGCTTTGTTGGTGAAAGTGACAGCCAGAATGGCCGGGCCGGGTACGTGATGATGGGCCACCAGATGCGCGATCCGATGCGTAATTACCCTGGTTTTGCCGCTACCCGCGCCTGCAAGCAGCAAGAGCGGTCCTTCGACGTGCTGAACAGCGTCGCGTTGTTGCGGATTTAGCCCTGCAAGAAAATCCATTGAAAAAAGAGGCGGGGGAGGCCATACCAGGCGCACAGGGAGTTTTGCTGAACCTTGTGCGCGCCTCTCTGAGAATAGCATCAGCTAAAGCCCGTAACCTGTTGCTGTTGGGAGACGCCATCCGTTTTAAATCGCCAAAAAATTGGGGTAGGCGCTTCGCCCGCCAATGTTCCCTAGGGGAGACAGAATTTTATGAAAATGGATCGCATTGCCGCAGTAGGTTTCGCGGTGTTGTTAGCTGCTTCGCTTGCACCGGCGCAACGGAGCCGGGGCGCGGAAACGCAAGGCGAACAACAGGCGCCGAGTTCGCAGATGACCACTCCGCCGGCGCAAGCCCCGCAACGCGGCCAATTTTCGCAAACGCAGCGCACGCAGATGCCGCAGGAGAGTCAGCCGCAGCTATCGGAAACCGGCCGCACGCAGGGCCCGGCGCGGTCCGCCGCACCACCGGTAGAGAAAAGTTCAGTGACTCACCACCATGCGCGCATCGGCGGCCAGGATATTCCGTATACCGCGACAGCCGCAACCTACGTGATCAAAGCCGATGACGGCACTCCGAAAGCAACGTTCTTCTTTGTCGCGTACACGCGCGACGGTGTGCAGGACATCGCGCACCGGCCTGTTTCTTTCATCTATAACGGTGGGCCCGGCTCGGCCTCGTTGTTCACCCACATGGGCCTCGGTCCACGCCGCGTAGTCCTCACTCCCGACGGCCATGGAATGCCCGCCCCATACGAGGTAGAGGACAATCGCGACTCGTTCCTGGATGCCACCGATATGGTCTTTGTCGACGCCATTTCCACCGGCTACAGCCGTCCAGCACCGGGCGAGAATCCGGCGCAGTTCCACGGCGTCATCGAGGATGCAAACTGGTTTGCCGATTTTATTTATGAATACATCACGCGCAATGCGCGTTGGGCCTCGCCGAAGTTTCTGATAGGTGAAAGCTACGGTACCACTCGGTCGGCTGAACTTTCCGGTGTTTTACAGAATCGCCACCAGATCTATTTGAACGGCATCGTTTTACTTTCGGCTGTTGCTTTCTCAAACTTCGGCGCCGATGACCGCAGCATTTTCTTCCTGCCGACCTACGTTACCTCTGCCTGGTATCATCACCTGCTTGCGCCCGACCTGCAGAAGCTGAGTGTTGATGAGATCGCGCAAAAAGCACGCGAGTTCGCGCACGGCGAATACGCTCAGGCACTCGATAAAGGCGATCGCTTGTCGAAAGAGGAATATCAGAAGGTTGTAGCCGATATGGCGCGCTATACCGCTCTGTCTCCGAAATTCATTGAGGAGTGCAATCTGCGTGTCAGCCCGTTCCGCTGGTTCAGAGAACTGGAACGTGACAAGCGCCGCACAGTGGGCCGGCTCGATTCGCGCTTTGAAGGCATGGAGGCCGATGCCGCTGGCGAGCGGGCGGAATACGATCCCAGCGAAGCCTCCTATGAGGGCGCGTACGTTGCTGCCTTCCAGGATTACGTCCGCCGCGAGCTGAAGTGGGACAGCGATATGTACTACATCGTCACTGCCCGTGTACAGCCGTGGGATCAGACCGGCAATACCGCCGTCGCTGAAGTGTTGCGCGCCGCCATGACGCAGCAGACCTATTTGAAAGTGCTTGTGCTGTGTGGTTATTACGATCTGGCCACGCCCTTCAACGGCATCGAGCACACGGTCAGTCACATGGGCCTCGAGCCGCCGATTCGCAAGAACATCAGCTTCGCTTACTACGAATCCGGGCACATGGTCTATATCGATCAGAAAGCGGACGACAAGCTACGGCGCGACGTAGTTGGATTTATCAATTCCAGCTACAAGCACAACGGCGAAGAGCCGGTCTCGGCGGCACAGCAACAGCAGTAAGAACCCGTGTTCGCGCGCCGGAGTTCAGATCAATTCACTTCCCGCTTCAAACCGAATCACGGTTCTGCCGAGGTGAATTTCATCGCCCGAACGCAGCAGCGTCCCGCGCGTGCCGCGATGCACAGGTTGACTCAGGCCGTCGCGAACAATCCAGATGCCGCAGTTTGCCTCGCCTTTGTAGTTGCGGTCATTGAAAATGCGGCACTCACCCGTTCTCGACGACCGGAGGATATGCGCGTGCTCGCGGGAGACCGTTGCGTTGCGCTCGTTGTCTTCCGTAAACGCCAGATCGTTGCGGCGCGACGGGCCCCCGGCTCGAAAAACCTCCACTGTGCGGCCGATGTTCAATCTCGCCTTATTGATCGGCAGCTCCTGCACATTCGCCACGCCTTCTATCACGACCAGCCTCGCGGCGCGGGCTTGCTCGCCGGCATTTTGCGGCTCCGGCTTTTGCTGCGCCGTCTCAACGACAATCCACGGTTCGCGCTCGAGCGGCAGGACAGACGTCGTTTGAATCTCCACCTGCAGATCGGCGGGAAAGCGATAGTGCGAGCGGCTTAAAGAGGTCTTGATTTCCTGTGCGAAGTAGGCGGCGAGAAAATCGCCTTCGAAAACATCGGCCTGATTCTCAGGCACGCCGCGTAGTTGAATGCGAATCAGGTTGAACGGGAATACGTGCTTGCCGCCGGCGCGGTGACTCTTTGCTTTCACTGCATCCAGCACCGCAATCCGAATCTCGGCCATTTCCGGGGCATCTTTCGACAGCCGGTTTGCGCCAAACGGCGTCTCAAAAATCGCTTTGCCGAGTTTTTCAAAGACGGTGGAGATGGCCATTGCTACTGAGCCTCCGAGGAATTTGCTTTAATTATCCCCAATTGCTGCGCGGTCTCCACGATTTGACGTGCAATCGGCGCTGCAAACCGGGCGCCGTAGCCGCCGTGCTCCACTATCACAGCAAACGCAATCTGCCGGTCCGGTGGTGCGCCATAGGGCGCGAAGCCGGCAAACCAGGAATGCGGATCGCCTGCGTCCAACTGGGCCGTTCCGGTTTTCCCGGCGACATCAATGCTTATGCCGGCCATCGCACTGCGAGCCGTTCCGCTTGTCACCACGGATCGCATGGCGCGTTGCAGAAACTCCGCGGAATCCGGAGCCAGAATCGATAGCGGCCGGTCCGTTCGCGTGTTGCTCGCATCCATCACCCACCGGCCTTCCGCCATTGTGCCTCCATCGGCGATGGTTGCCGCAACGCGCGCCATCTTAAACGGGGTTGCCAGCAGCGGGCCTTGTCCGTAGGCGGCGAAGGGCATCATCTTTTTCAGATCCTTCAGCTCGCCTGATGGGATGCCCAACAATTCCGTTGTGTCGCGCAGCGCCTGCGCGCCGACATTGTAAACGCCGAGTTGCGCAAAATACGCATTGCATGAAACAGTGATCGCCTGTGCCATGTTCAGCGTGCCGTGCGCATGATCCTGAATATCGTCCCGAATCGGGCGCCTCCAACCCGGGATGATCGTGCCGGCTCTGCCATCGCCCAAGCCGTGGCAGTTGTACGTTTTCTGCGTCGCCCTGGGGTCCAGCCTCAGTGCAGCCATGGCCGTAACTAATTTGAATGTCGATCCCGGCGGGTATTGCCCGTAGCGCGCACGGTCCAGCAATTCGTCAGGAGTTGGCGTGCCCGATAGCGGCGCAGGCCAGCCCACGAGGGCGAGCACATCACCACTGGCCGGGTTCATCACCACCAGCGCGCCTTTCTTGCCGGCGGCTTGTAATTGGTTCCGCAGAATTCCGGTCGCCTTCAATTGCAGCCGGATATCGATGGTCGTGTGAACGTCGCGATCTCGATTCATCAGCGCTTTGAGAAGCGGATTGCTCTTCTGATGCCGGTAGCGGACCACGGGCGCCAAATCCGCATAATCCTTGTAGCCCTGCAACCGCGCATTGGAATCATGCTCGATAAGTGACGAGTTGGTGGCGTGAAAATTCTCACCCGTGCGCAGATCGCCTAAGAACAACACCAGCGCCGATCCGAACGGATATAGTCTGCTGTCCAGCCGCGGGCAGGCGGCATCGATGTTGATGCCCAATTTTTCATATTCGGCGCGGTGCTTTTCCAGTTCCGCCCAGTTGCTTGTGGCAAGCAGTATCCCGTTACGATCGAAAATGTTGCCGCGTGGAATGGAAGCGGCAAGCAGGTTCAGGCGCGGGTTATGCTGTGGCCGCTTCACTCCATCTTGCGTGAACACATGAGCATCTTTGATCAGCAATGCCTCGTCTTGAACAGCTTCTAACGTGACTGCACGATAAACCAATGTCACTCCGCAGATGCCCAGCGCGCACGCCAATACAGTTGCGGGTATCTTAAAGAACGTCTTGAGCTCTTCTTCGCCCTCGCGCTCCTCCGGTTCATCAACCGCTTCGAGCTTAGCGGTCTGATGGGAAATGCCCGCTAGCACGGCGAAGATGAAGAAGTTCGCAAGCATCGCCGTGTTGCCGGAGCTCAAGAACGGCGACACGACGCCGGAGAGGGGAATCGCGCCCAGGACCCCGCCGGAGATCAACAGCATTTCAGACGAGAGCAGTGATGCGAGTCCAAGCCCCAAAAACATCGCGTACTCATCCGGCGCGCGCAGCGCGATCCGGAAGCTACGCCGCACCAGCAATGCGAACAACAAAAAGATCGTAAGCACGCCCGGTAAGCCCCACTCTTCGGCGATTGCGGGCAGCACTAAATCGGTGTGGCCGGCGGGAATTACGCTCGGGTCTCCCCAACCAGGACCAGATCCCCAAGGCCCTCCCGTAGCAAAGGCCCACAAAGAATGTGCGAGCTGGTCGCCGCCATGCACATTGTTGTCCCACGGCGAGAGCCACATGGCGACGCGGTCCACCACCGTATGGGGAGTTCCCAACCGGTAACCGATTGAAACTCCCGCGACCAGCGCTGCAACGCCTAAAAGCGCCAGCCCCGCTCGCCCACGCGCAACGGCAAAGAGGCTCAAGAACACGAAACCCATCACCAGCGCGGGGCCCATGTCCTTCAGCACGAAAAACAACACCAGCGCGCAGGCTACGCCGCACATCACCGGCAGAGCATCGCTGAATCGCGGGATGCGCAGCCAGCGCAGCAATGTGATCCGGGGATAAAGATCGCGCAATCGCTCCCAGTTCTGCGCGAAATATCCTGCCATAAAAAAGACCAGCAGGATCTTGACCGCTTCCACTGGCTGAAATGGTCCAAGATTCACCTTGGCGTCGCTGCCCGTAGGTCCGGAACCCAAAGCGAGCAGCGCGATAAACAGCGCGAGCGCCGCTAACAGCGGTGTGTAAACCCAGCGCGAATAGCGGCGGTAGTGAAATGCCCGGAAAAGCGGGAATAGAAGCGTGGCGCAGCCGGCCACAACTCCCCAGGCGAATTTCTGAAATTCGAGTGTGTCGCGCAGCGGGTCGCGCAGACTAATCATCAGAATCAAGCCCAAGCCCGTGAGCACGTGCAGCGCGGGTAAGATGGCGCCGTCGCCGCGAAAGCGGAACAAGCGCCAGGCGAAGTGAACAAACCAGAAGGCCGCTAGATAAGCTCCAGCCCAAATGGCGAATCTCTTCGTAAATTCTCGCGGTGTCCGAACGATCAGCAGCGGCTTGAGCCTGGCTAACGGCATCAGCCGGGTATGTGCATCGGAATTGGGCAGACGAACATGCGCTAGCGCCCCGACGTTCGGCAACGGCTTGTGCCGCAGCGAATAGTCATAGATCTGTTGCGCCAGCGCTGCCCGCTCATTTCCGTCAGCCACCATTTGTAAGGCAGGCAGTAGCTGATCCGGGTTTTGGAGTGTGTTTACATTCAGCAATTCGCCGCGCTGTAAGCGCTCTTGCAGTTCCGGAAAGTCTTGCGTCTTGGCAAAAAAAACAGCCACAAGCCCGCAAGCGACGACGAGCGAAGCTCCGCTTAGCCAAAAGAACTCACGTCTCCGCTCAATAGGCTTGGCCGGTGATTGAGCGCCGGCCAGCTTCGCCGTAAGCGCGCTCTCCCACGTTCTGGTTACAGCCATCTGACGCTACCTATAAACTCGCCAGTGAATGCTGAGGTGCTTGGGGCGCGCATGAGGCGTTGGGCCGATGTGCAAAACCGCGGTTTCCAATTTCACTTGCTCTGCTTGATCTTCCTGCAGCTTTTCAAGCGCCTCGCTGACGTTCGAAAAGCCGGCAATCGGTTCGTAGAGGTTGCGCGCGCGGTCCATGTCATCGCGCGCCATAGTCAGCCATTTAGCCCGCTCGGCCGTTGCCGAAGCCTGCAGTTTTTTTACTTTCGCTAGCTCAGTCTCGGCGCGGAACAGGTAGCCGTCGCCTTCCTCGGCCGCTTCTCTCGGGCCTAATTTGTAACCCAATCGCTCTGCCTGATGCAACTCCGCAACGGCCTTACCCACGTTGTGGAAATAAGTAACGTAGGCGCGAGCCAGCGCCAGATGCGGATCCGGGGATTGCGGGATGTACGAGACGGCCTGATCGAAATATTGCATGCCTGCCTGCCCGCCATTCCGCGCCAGCGCAATATAGCCGTTCACGAGCGCGAGTTTCCCCTTGCTTGTCGTGTCGTCCGGATTAATATTCAAGGCTCTCTCGAGGCAGAGCCTCGCCTTGGCCCAACCAAAATCTTTCAGGCGCGCATCGGTGCTGCCGCGGAACTGATCCAGAATGTTGTCTGCCGCATTCAGCAGGTTGTTTCGCATGAACACATCCAAATCGGCAACCGGAGCCAATTGCCTCAATATGCCGCCGCGCTCTTTCAGTTGTTTGTATAAAGTCCAGTCCGCGTCAATAACGGAGGAATTCTGGTGGGCGTAGTCCTTGCCGATTCGTAACTTCGCGGCAGAAGTCCAGAACCAGTAGTAATAAGTAAGTGGGATCAGGATCAGAAGTCCGGCCAGAATGCCGGCCAGCAAAGCGATGGCGATGTTATAAAACTCAGTCAACTTCCGCTTTGCTTTGACCGGTACGGATTTTGTGGCTGCCTTCACCGTTGCCTTAGTGGGCGCGCCGTTCGATGCGGGCAAACCGTTCTTAACGGCGGTTGCATTCGCATCCCACGCGGGCTGCCGCTCGCTCTCTGCCGCCGTGGCCTGTCTTTTCAGAAAGGCCTGCAGATCGCTTTCAAATGCCTGTGCGGAGCTGTATCGTCTCTCGATAGCGGCCGCCAATGATTTCGCTACAATCGCCTTCAATGCCGCCGGGCAACTTTCTGGGAGCGCTCGCGGTGGGCGCCGCGATTGGATGAGGTTTTCCAGCCTCCGCGTATCCTGTGCCTGATAAGGCGGCATGCCGGCAAGCATCTCGTAAAGACTTACACCTAGCGCCCATAAGTCGGCGTGCTGATCTACTTGCGACTTGCTAATTCGTTCCGGCGAGCAGTAACTGGGGCTGCCTAAGTTGTGATGTGTCAGGTTGTGTGTCGAAGTGATAACCTTCGCTATGCCGAAATCGAGCAGCCGTAACTCATCGTGCGGGCTGATCTGCACGTTAGATGGTTTAATATCGCCATGGACAACTGCGGTTCGGCGCCCATCCAGGTCGGATATAAAGGAATGCAGCGTCCGTAATTGGCTGCAAATCTCAGCGGCATAGCGCGCCGCCCGCTTTGGCTCGATCCGGCCTTCGGCCTGTAGAAGCTCTGCCAGCGTTCGACCTTCGAAGTATTCCATCGCGACGAAGAAGCAGCCATTCTGCTCGCCGAATTCGTAGATCTCAAGAATGCGGCGGTCGAGCGCGTGCAATTGCTTCTGCAGCAGAGCGCCGCGCCGCTCGGCCTCGATGATGGTTTGCGTGTAGTCGTCGCTCGAGTGTTCGATCAGCTTTAAAACAACGGTTCGCCCGGCCTCGGTATCGCGGGCCAGATATACGTCGGTCATGCTGCGGCTCAGTTTGCGCGTGATCTCATATTTCCCGAATGTCTTCAGGAAGCCGCGCGACCCGGGTGGCGCTGCAGGCGAACCCGGCTGCCCCACGTCGCCTAACGCCAAAACCGCTGTATCCCGATGCATAACACGATTCCCAAGATGATGCCGATTAACACCAAACACGCATCTTTAAAGATAGATCGCCAACGCCGGCCGCCGGTTCGCACCCTGGTCACGGCATGGCGCTGCCGTGCCGCAGTCGCGTTTGCGGCCATGCGCCCTACGAACTCCGGTCCCGGCACGAACACAACGCTGACGTTATCTTTCCCTCCTGCCCGGTTGGCCGCCTCCACCAGTTGCTGCGCTACAGCGTCCGGATCACCATCATAAGATTCGACAATCGAGGAGATCTGCGCGGAGGTCAGAGAATCGCTCAGCCCATCACTGCACAGCAGCAGCGCCGCATCCGGCCGGAACAGGAAACTCTTGGTCTCGACAAAATCTGGATCATCCGCGCTGCGTATCTGCGACCCCACATCCCGGTACACTTCGTTGCGCCGTGGATGGTGCATTGCTTCTTCCTCGGTCAGTTCGTGATGGTCTTCCTTCTCTCCCACTGGCGAATGGTCCGAAGTTATCTTGCGCAGTTCTCCGTTCCAGGCCAGGTACAACCGGGAATCACCTACGTGTCCCACGATGACGCGATCGTCGCGCGCCACCGCCATAGTCAGAACACAGGCCATGCCGTTGCATTCCGCATGTTCCTGTGCCAGTTGATAGATCTCGTTGTTGGCCGCTGAAATTGCTTCGCGGACCTTATGCTCCAGATCGCCCTCGCCGTCAAAAGCGGCGAGTCGCTCCTGAACTACTTGCACTGCCGTCTCGGCTGCGGTTTCGCCGGCCGCATGCCCTCCCAGACCGTCGGCCACGAGAAACACACCATGCGTCTCATCGGCGAACGCGCGGTCTTCATTCACCGATCGCTGCAGCCCCCGATCTGACGCAACTCCTGCCCGCCACATCGTGTTTGTCTCCATCATTTTGACCCGCGCCAGTTGAAAAGCACAAACGCGGCGACAAACAGCAGCAGCAGAACATGAACCGGATGTGCAGCGAGCAGCGTCATTTGCGTGCTTCGAACACCAGTGTGATCACTTCGCCGACACCGATATTCGCCCGCCCCGGAAGCATCTCGGGCGCTCCCTTGCGCAGGCGCTTGCCATCGACGGAGGTTCCGTTTGTGCTCAAATCGGTGATGGAAAAGATGCCGCTAGCCGGATCGCGCTGTATGACCAGGTGCTCGCGCGACACTTCGTCATTGGTGTACAAGGCAAGGTCCACCGGTTGATCATTGCCGCCGCGCCCAATACGTACTCGATTCTGTGTCATCAAGTACACCTGCGGGCCGGAATCGTCTTCATAACGAATTTCAGCGAAAGTTGTATCCCCCGTGAAGCCACTTGAGCCCTGAGGGCCCGTGGTTCGATGACCGGTGGTTCGATGACCGGAAACCACCGGCTCGCGGCCCAGCAGCGTCGTCTTAGTACCCCGGTATCCAGGCTCCGCCGTTTCGTTGAGTTCGGAGTGAATCTCAACGTCGCCCTGCGGCACTTCCGGTTCAGGCAGGAATTCGATACTCCAGTCGCGGCACGCAATTTTAAATTCCTTTGCCGCCTTCGCTCGCCGCTTAATCCCAAGCACGCCGCTGTCACTGTTCAGTTCCGCAACGCGCGCGCGCAATGCCTTCTTGGCATCTTCGATCACCAGATCAAAGACACCGCGCAGCATGGAATGATCCTGAGGACTGAGATAGACCGTAAAGACGCACGGAAGCAGCACGGTGTAGGTCATCTCGAAACGGCCCAACTCCATGTTGCGCATGAGTTCGCCGATGATCACGTTGCCGTTCAGGCGCGCTTCGCCCAGTTTCGTGCCGCCAAGTTTTGGCTTGTGCTGCCCCAAGCCGTTGTTTCCCTTTCTCTCTACTGACGTTCGCTCCTTAATGCGGTTTCGTTACCGAACGCTAACATGCACAATATCAAGAGTTCTTAATGGAATCGGCCCTCGCGTAAGGCGCGCGGCTGCGAACGGCAGCACCCGCGTAGGCAGCTTAAATAAGGTGAGCTGGAGGAGGGATAATGTGCTGCCCGGTCCGGACAAACGTTTACTGGGGCGGCTGGTGGGATTCGAACCCACGACATCCAGAACCACAATCTGGCGCTACTACCAACTGAGCTACAGCCGCCGCAATGTGCGCTGAAACGCTTGCTGCTCTTACAGCGCTACGCTCATGAGTTTAGCATCCGTTTTACGCAATGCTGATCGGGTCCACATCGATCACCAGCGCCGTCGGATTCCACTTTTGGCGCTCGGCGTAGCTTCGCAAATCATCCAATACCTGCCGCAGCAGGCCGCGCCTGGCGGCTTTCAGCAGGATTTGGTAGCGAAATTCATTCTTGAGCCGCAGCAAGGGCGCTTCCGCCGGGCCCATGACGCGCACTCCAGGAGGCGGCGGCGCCAGCACGCGCCCTAACTCGCTTGCAAGCCGTAGCGCCTCTTCCTGCTTTTCGGCCCGCACGAGCACATTGCTCAAGGCGGCAAAAGGCGGATAGCGCAGCCATTTGCGAAACTCGATTTCTTTCTTATAAAAGCCGGCGTAATCTTGTTCCGCTGCGAAGCGCACCGCATAGTGATCGGGATTGAGACTCTGCACGATCACCCGGCCGCGCGTGTCGCCGCGTCCGGCGCGCCCGGCTGCCTGGGTCAGTAGCTGAAAACTGCGCTCAGCGGCACGAAAATCCGGGATACTCAACCCGATATCTGCAAGCACTACGCCCACCAGAGTCACGTTCGGAATATCATGCCCTTTAGCAATCATCTGCGTGCCGACAAGAATGTCTATATCGCCGTTCCGAAAGCTGCGCAAAATTCGCTCATAAGCGCCTTTGCCGGCCGCCGTATCCCGATCAAGCCGCGCAATTCTGGCCGTGGGCAGAAACTGATGCAATTCATCTTCGACCCGTTCCGAGCCCGCGCCCAGGAACTGAATGTAATCGCTGCCGCATTTCGGGCACGCGGAGGGAACCTTCTCGGCGTACCCACAATAATGGCAGAGCATGCGGCGGTCGCGGCGATGATGTGTCAAAACCACCGAACAGTTCTCGCATTGCAACCGTTCGCCGCACGCGCGGCACACCATAAAACTGGAAAATCCGCGCCGGTTTAGCAGCAACATCGTCTGCTCACTGCGTTCGAGCCGTTGCCGCATCTCATCCAGCAGCTTGCGCGAAAACGTGGCCTGCTTTTTGGTGTCGAGAAACTCCGCGCGCATATCGACGATCTCGACTTCGGGCATGGGCCGCTGCGCTATCCGCTCTGGTAATTGCAGCAGAGAGTACTTTCCACTCTCGGCGTTAAAGCGGGTTTCGATGCTCGGCGTTGCCGAGCCCAGCACCGCGACCGCGCCGGCCTCCCGGGCGCGAATCAAAGCAACGTCGCGGCCGTGATAGCGCGGCGTTTCCTGCTGTTTGTAACTGCCGTCGTGTTCTTCATCGACGATCACCAGCCCCAGGTTCTGCACCGGTGCGAAAACGCCCGAGCGTGTTCCCACCACTACGCGAGCTTGCCCGTTCCGTATGCGCCGCCATTGCTCAGCACGTTCGGCATCGCCAAAGGCGGAATGTAAAATCGCCACCTGCTTGCCGAAGCGGTGGAAGAATTGGCCCGCGACGGCGGGAGTCAAGGCAATTTCCGGGACCAGCAGCAATGCGTTTTTTCCCAATGCCAGCGCTGCCTCAATGGCGCGCAAATACACTTCTGTTTTTCCGGATCCCGTGACACCTTGCAACAGAAAAACTTGAAAGGCGTTGGCCTCAATTGCCTGCCTGATAGCGTCGAAGGCTTGCTGCTGGTACGCATTGAGCACAGGCGCCGGCCGCTCGAAGCCACTCGCGATCACCGGAAGTTCTGTTTCGACCCGAACCAATTCGCGGCGAGCTAAAGCGCGCGCGGCCTCACTCGCGTTCTTCAAAATTCGGCCGAGTTGTGCCACGTTGTGCGGTCCAGGATGTAATTCCAGGAATGCTAAGAGTTCCCTTTGCCCCTTTGGCAACTTAGTATCCGGTTCGGCCCGGCGCACAAACTCTACGGAAAGCCGTTCTGCTGCGCCTCGCAACTGATCGCGCTCTTTTTGCTGCGTTTCCGCCACCACCCAGCCGCGCTTGATCAGTTTGCGAAGCACAACCTTGACGCCTGGAACCTTCGACGCAAGATACTCGGCCGGCCGCGCCCGCTCTTCAAGCAGGGTCAACGTTGCTGCCGCCGCGTCTTTTACCGGTGTTACGCTGATGCGCCGCGCCAGGTCTCGTCCCGCCGCCGTGAGCGAATACTGCGTGGTCCGCCGCATCTCGCCACCTAACGGCAGCATGCCTTTGAGCACCTCGCCCAAGGGGGCGCAGTAATACCCGGCAATCCAGCGCGCCAACGCAAGCAGTTCGGCATCGAGTACGGGTTCTTCGTCAATGAGGCTCAGAACTTCCCGCGTGGCCTGTTCGGGCGCCTCATCGTGCATGCGAACCACCACGCCGGTAAGCCGCCGCGCGCCGAATGGAACCCAGACGCGAGCGCCTGTCTGCACGCGATGGCTTAGTATCAGCGGCAGTTCGTATGTGAACGCCCGATCGACGGGCACAGGAAGCGACACATCGCAATAACGTGGGCCCGCCTCATTCATCTAAGCTGCCAATGGATTCAAAAGTTGGGCGCAAGGCTGGATAGAGCGATGCGTAAACCCGATAGCACTTGCGATAGAATTCAGCGGCATCCGGCTGCGGCTGTTTGATTGCGGCCTCTTTAATGGCCCTCGCGCACACCTCGGCCGCGCTCGCATATTCTCCCGTTCCCACCAAAGCGAGCAGCGCCGCTCCGTATGCCGAGCCTTCCTGGGTATCCAGAATTGCAACGGGAACACGAAACACATCAGCAAATAACTGGTGCCAAAAAGCGCTCTTTGCCCCTCCGCCCGAAAGTCTTACCGAAGCTGGCGCGGCGCCAAGCTGCCGGATGATTTCCAACCCGTCGTTCTGGCTGAAGCACACGCCCTCTAGTACCGATCGAATAAGCTCCGCCCGCCGGTGTTTCGCCGTAAGCCCGATCCAGGCGGCTCTGGCGCGGGCATCGAGATGCGGCGTACGCTCGCCCATCAGATAAGGCAGCCAGAACAGGCCGTGCGCTCCACGCGGCGCCGTCTCGGCTTCCCGTGTCAAATCGTCATAGCTACAGGTTGCAGCCAACTGATTCCGCAGCCATTGCAAACTAAGCCCCGCGCCCTGCGTCACTCCCATGACGTGCCACGCCTGGGGAATTGCGTGGCAAAACGTGTGCACCCGGCCCTGTGGGTCGTAGGCCGGTTGTTTCAAAAACGCGAAGACTACCCCCGACGTGCCGATCGTGCACGAGACCGCGCCCGGTGCAACGATTCCGTTGCCAATCGCGCTCGCTGCCTGATCTCCGGCGCCGGCCATGACCGGTATTCCGGATTTCAATCCGGTTACTTCGGCAGCCTGCGCGGACATAGTTCCAGTCACTTCGCTCGATTCGTAGACCTTCGGCAGAATGCTCGCATCCAGCCCCAGGCCGCTCATCATCTCCATGGACCATGCGCGCTTCACTACATCGAGCATGGAAGTCCCGCTAGCGTCGGAAACATCGCTGGCCAGCTCGCCGGTGAGTTTGAAGCGCACATAATCTTTTGGTAAAAGAAAATGGCGAACTCTCGCGAATGACTGCGGTTCGTTGTCGCGCACCCAAAGCAGCTTCGGCAAGGTGAAGCCGGTTAGCACCGGATTAGCCGTCCAGCGCACCACGTTCTGCGCGCCCACTTTCGCGTTGATGAAATCCACTTGCGGCTGGCTGCGCTGATCGCACCAGATCAGCGCCGGCCGGATCACTTCGCCTGCTTCATCCAAAAGAACCAGGCCGTGCATCTGACCGGATAATCCGATGCCCTGAATCGCGCTGCCGTCCACATTTGCCGTCTTCAGCACGCCGGTTATGGCGGCAGCGGATGCACGCCACCAATCCTGGGGCTCCTGTTCGGCCCAGAGCGGGCGCTCCATCCGCATGTCCTCATGTGGCGCGACAAACGAAAACCGGACCTGCCCTGCTGCATCTGCCAGTAGCGCTCGCGAGCCTCCCGTTCCGACATCGAGTCCGAGCCAATACATGCTGGAGGAAAAGGACAACGGAACTATAGCACCGCCGCGGCTACTTCGCGATTGCTGATGGTCTGAAAAGGTAGATAGGCGGCGCCATAAAGCCCGGCATCGCCACCCAAAACTGCCTTTTCAATACGCGTACCGTTGCGCGTAAAAGTAAATGACCGGGTTCTGACCTCTTCAAACATCGTGGGTGCGAACATGTCCCAGGCTGGTAAAGGACCTCCGGTTAGAAGGTAAAGAGGAAAGTTAAATATGTTGATCAGATTGGCGAGCGCCACGCCCAAGGCGCGCCCCATAGATCGAAAGATCAGGAGTGCACGCTCGTTGCCCTCCGAGGCAAGTTCGTAAACCCCTTCGGCCGTGATGTCGTCGCCAAAGTGCATCATGCGGCCCATGGCCGCGATCGCCGTAGCGGAGGCGTGCTTTTCCAGGCAGCCGCAGTTTCCGCAGCCGCACGGATTGCCATCGGCATAAACCGTCATGTGCCCGATCTCACCCGCCATTCCCAGGAAGCCGTGCAGCACACGTCCGCCTACCACAATGCCGCCGCCGATTCCGGTTCCGAGTGTAATCAGAATCAGGTCTTTGACATCTCTGCCGGCGCCGATCCACATCTCCCCGAGCGCTGCGGCATTGGCGTCATTTTCAAGAACGATGGTGGTTCCCAAAATCTTTTGAATCGCGTCCCGTACCGGGAAACCTTGAAATCCGGGCAGGTTCGCGGAGCCCACCACCACACCTTTATTCATATCGATAAAGCCGGGCACGCCGATACCGACGCCGCGCAGCCCCGATAACCCAATACGCGATCGAATCGTGGTGATGATCGTTACGATATCTGATACCACACGCTCGGGCCCTGCTTTGAACACCGCGGGAATACAAACTTTATCTAGAATCAGGCCTTGTTCGCTAACGGCGGCTACCCGTAGATTCGTGCCTCCGAGATCGACTCCGATGGAGTACGTGGCCATGCGCAAAAGATCATAACAGATTGACTTGGAAGCGCAGAAAAGGCCGGCGCGCGCCCCTGGCCAGGGCGGGAAACCCGCTGCTCTTTGCGGCTCGCGCCTGGCTCGCCGGCCGTTTTGCGGGAGTTCTCAATAATACGGGGCTTCCGTCACAAAGTCGCTGGGGTTAGAAGCTACTTCCAGCCAGAAGTGGGCAGCGGAACGGATGATAGAGAAGAAACCGTCCAGGTCCACGGGCTTGCGCAGATAACAATTCGCATGCAGTTCATAGGCATCGTGAATATCTTTGTCTGCGTCGGAAGTAGTCAATACTGCAACCGGGATCAGCCGCAGGTATTCATCCTGTTTGATTTCACGAAGCAAACCGCGCGAATCGGCTTTGGGCAGATTGTAGTCCAGAAAAATCAATTCCGGCGTAGGGGCGTCGGCATGGACTCCTTGCTTACGCAAGAATTGAAGCGCCTCATCGCCGTCTCCCGCAACATGAATCGTGACGGGCGGCTGCAAATCGCGCAACGCCTCGCGCATCAGCCGAATGTCGCCAGGATTGTCTTCCACAATCAATATGTGACGTGTGCCGAACAAGCGAATCCCGAAAAGTCTTTTCTACTGTAAAGGAACATACATAGTCTAACCGAGAACGAATTTCTTTTCTTGGGGCACTTCACTCGAGGCGTCCCTCGGGCTTTCTTGCGCAGGCTGAATCCGCACCTGAGAAAATAACAGGCTGGTGAAAAACAGAATTTCTCTTCTCCTCTGCCTGTTTTCCAGTCTTGCCTTTGCCGGCCAGCGCTCTACCACGGCTGAGCCGCAAAGCTTTTCAGCCCGTACCGCCGCGCTGCACAAGCTCGATGGTTTTATGCCGCTCTATTGGGACGAGCGCAGCGGCAAAATGTGGCTGGAGATCAGCCGCTTTAATCAGGAGTTGTTGTACGTCACCGCGCTTTCGGCCGGTGTCGGCTCCAACGACCTGGGACTCGATCGAGGCAATATGAATGCACCCATGGTCGTGCAGTTTCAACGTTCAGGGCCGCGCGTTCTATTGATCGAATCGAACTACCGCTTCCGGGCCACATCGAACAACCCCGCCGAAAAGCGCGCCACGGAAGATTCGTTCGCCCGCTCCACTCTGTGGGGCTTTGAAATCGCTGCGGAAGACGGCAGCCGTGTCCTGGTGGATGCTACCAACTTCTTTCTCAGGGACGCGGCGCATGTCGCCGAACGCATCCAGCTGCAGCGCCAGGGGCAGTATCGCTTGGACCCGACGCGCTCGGATTTTTATCTTCCGTACACGAAGGGATTTCCCCGTAATACCGAGATCGAAACCACGCTCACGTTCACCGGCGAGCCCACCGGCAATCTGGTGCGCGAAGTAACGCCATCACCGGACGCCATTACAGTGCGCGAGCATCAATCGTTTGTCGCTCTTCCTGAGCCCGGCTACAAGCCGCGCATGCAGGATCCCCGGGCCGGATACTTTTCTACCGGGTTCATGGATTTCTCCGCGCCTATCGAGCAGCCGGTGATGAAACGCTATATTGCGCGGCACCGGCTGGAAAAGAAAGATCCGAATGCAGCCATCAGCGATCCGGTTGAGCCGATCGTTTATTACGTTGACCCCGGCGCTCCCGCCGATATCCGCGCCACGCTCATCCAAGGCGCAAGCTGGTGGAATCAGGCTTTCGAAGCCGCCGGTTTTCGCAACGCCTTCCAGGTGAAAGTGCTTCCACTCGATGCTGACCCCATGGACATCCGCTACAACATTATTCAATGGGTACATCGGTCCACTCGCGGCTGGTCTTACGGAAATTCGCTGACCGATCCACGAACCGGCGAAATCATCAAGGGAGTTGTCTCACTTGGCTCTTTACGCGAGCACCAGGATTACCTGATCTTTGAGGGTTTGCTCGCACCGCACATTGCCGGCAACGACAACACGAAACCGCTGGCGGACGCTGTCTATGCACGGCTGCGCCAACTGGCGGCGCACGAGGTGGGCCACACCCTCGGGCTGGAGCACAATTACATTGCGAGCACTGCCCATCGTGCTTCCGTCATGGATTATCCCGGACCCTGGATTGAGCTGCGGCCGGACAACACGTTTGACCTTTCAAATGCCTATGCAACCGGAATCGGCGAATGGGACAAAGTTGCAATTCAGTGGGGTTATTCGCAGTTCAATTCTGGGACGGATGAAAAGCAGGCGCTCGACAGGATTCTCATGGATGCGGCACATCGCGGCCTGGTGTTTATTACCGATGCCGACAGCCGCCCTCCCGGAAGCGCGCACCCCAAATCACATCTCTGGGATAACGGCGGCAACGCCGTGGACGAACTTACCCGCCTGCTCAAGATCCGCTCTATCGCGCTCTCGCGTTTCGGTGAAAACAACATTGAGCCAGGCGCTCCCATGGCGACACTGGACGAAGTGCTGGTTCCGCTTTATTTTTTACATCGTTATCAGACGGAGGCGGCGAGTAAGAGCCTTGGAGGGCTCGACTATACCTACGCAGTGCGTGGCGATGGACAATTGACTACCCGGATCGTTAGCCCGGCAGAGCAGCGGCGCGCTCTCAGAGCTCTCCTGCAAACGATCGATCCGGCCACACTGACCATCCCGGAATCCATTTTGAAACTCATTCCGCCGCGCCCGCCAGGATACCCGCGCACGCACGAAACATTTCCGTCTCACACCGGTGTGACATTTGACCCCGTAGCGGGAGCAGAAGCCGCGGCCGATCTGACAGTCAGCCTGATTCTCAACTCACAACGGGCAGCGCGGCTGGTTCAGTATCACGCCGAAAATGCCGCCAATCCGGGTCTTGAAGAAGTGATTCAAACCTTGCTGGCTGCAACCTGGCATGCCAAGCCACGCACTGGGCTGGAGGCGGAAGTGGCAAAGACCGTCAATTATGTGGTTCTGACGCGGCTGATTGGTTTGGCAGTAGATGACACTGCGACTCCTCAGGTGCGAAGCATCGCCACAGCTTCTGTCGAGCGACTTAAGCCGGCTGTATCGGACGCTTTTGCGCTCGACCTGATTGCCCGGTTTGAACGCAATCCGAAAGACATGGTTTTGCCGAAGCTGGCGGAGGCGCCCCCAGGCCAACCGATTGGCGAAGATTCTAATGGCTGGCCGTGGTGAGGTCTCCGGTTAAGCTGAAGACGAGAAGTGTACTTTATTAGCCGTAAATTTCCGCTCTATGCGGTGTGCCTTGTCAGTCTGCTTTGCAGTTGTACGGTAGGGCCAAAATATACAAAGCCGGCCGCGCCTGCCGCGCCTGCTTATAGCGAGCAGCCCCCCGCCAATTTCAAGGAGGTGAATGGCTGGACGCCCGCGAATCCAGCCGATTCGCAGATCCGCGGCAAATGGTGGGAGCTGTTCAGCGATCCGCAGCTCAATGCTCTCGAAGAGCAGGTCGAGCCGGCCAATCAGACACTCAAAGCTGCCGAAGCGAGCTTTCGGCAGGCCAGAACGCTGATCGCCATCAATCGTTCTAATTTGTATCCCACCGTCAGTGCCGGGCCCGGCATCTCCTACAACCGCATTTCAGGCAGCAACCCCACAGGCGTGCGGGGCTATCAGTACGGCCTTTTCAGCCTCCCCATCGATGTTTCCTGGGATGCGGATTTCTGGGGCCGCATCCGTCACACCATCGCCACTGCGCGCGAGCAATACCAGGCTTCGGCGGCAGATCTCGAGAACGTCAAGCTGCAACTCGAGACCGAACTCGCCGTCGACTACTTTGAGGCGCGCAGCCTCGATGCGCAAAAGCAGTTGCTCGACGACACCGTTGCTGCATACCAAAAAGCGCTTCAGTTAACGCAGAACCGTTATACCGGCGGTATTGCCTCAAAGGCCGAAGTGGCGCAGGCGCAGACCCAACTCAATCAAACACAGGCGCAAGAGATCGACGTGAGCGCCGCGCGAGCCTCTTTCGAGCACGCCATTGCCGTCCTGATCGGCAAGCCGCCTGAAGAATTCAAACTGCCGGTTGTGCCTCTGCATGCCGAGCCCCCTGCCGTGCCGGTCGGCATTCCTTCTCAGCTACTGCAGCGCCGCCCTGACATTGCGGCATACGAACGCCAGGTCGCGGCGGCGAATGAGCAGATCGGGATCGCGCAGGCCGCCTACTTTCCGGATCTTGTCATCAGCGCTGCGGGCGGCTTGCAATCGGGCAGCATTGTCAATTGGTTTACCTGGCCCAGCCGCTTCTGGTCGGTTGGCCCCCAGCTCCTCGAGACTGTGTACGATGCCGCGCGCCGCCGCGCACAGGTGGCTAATGCGCTGGCCGGCTATGATGTGGCGGTTGCGAACTATCGTCAATCGGCACTCACTGCGTTCCAGGAAGTGGAGGACAATCTCGCCACATTGCGAGTTCTCGAAGCGGAATCGGCCAAGCAGCATGAAGCCAGCCTTGCAGCCGGGAATTCACTACAGCTATCGCTGAACCGTTACAAGGGCGGCCTGGTCACCTACCTCGAGGTGATCACGGCTCAGAGCATTGCGCTCACGAATGAGCGGACCGAAGTCGATATTCTGCGCCGGCGCATGGATGCCACGGTTGCACTCATCAAAGCGCTGGGTGGCGGCTGGGACATCAGCAAGTTGCCGAACGGCTAGCCTGGTTGCGCCGGACCCCGCCGTGGGCCATTCACAACTTTCGAAAATTCTCCTTTCCCCTGTAAAACCAGTCTCTTAACCCCTCCCCGGCGCCTCGCCTCGCACCCGCGCCCCCAATAATCCGATCGTGGGCCAGCGGCCCCACTTAGACCAAACATCGTGGGGCCACGCTTTTAGCCTGCCGCCGCCTTTCCAGGCGGCGCACATCTGAGGAGAAAACTATCTATGGCTACACCAAAGCAAATCGAAGC
>JAJPJN010000126.1 GCA_021324185.1 Terriglobia bacterium
AAATAAAGTCAAGCCGCCCGCTCCCGGTTTGCGAGCTGCCGGATGTGAGCCCCGCAGCCTTCACGGATCTCCGCTCCTATGCAGACCGGTTGCGGCTGGAACTCGCGCAAAATACGCCCACGCCTCGCTCGATGAAGCCGGACGATCTGGCTCAGTTAGGTGCAGTGAGCACTGCCCTCGCCTCGGACCCCAGCGACCTCACTGCGCTTGTTGCTCGCGCCGTAGCGCTGGAACGTGTCGGGCTTCTGGCCGAAGCCGCGACCACCTACGAACAGATTGCATCGCGCATCCCTGCTGCTCAATGGAGCGCAGCCAAAGCTCGGGGAGTTATCGCAGACGCGGTTCGCCCCGGCGCTGCTGGCGGAAGAGTATTCGGCGTAGTTGTCGGCATTTCTCATTACGATCATCTTGAGAGCCAATATCAGCTCCAGTATGCCGACGAAGACGCAAAAGCCTTCTATAGTTATGTCACCAGCCCGCGCGGGGGTGCACTCAACCAAAATGTCACCCTACTACTGAATGAAAAGGCAACCAAGAGCGCTGTCCGAACCGCAATCGCAAACGTTTTTGCACAAGCGACGGCAAAAGACACCGTCGACATTTTCATGGCCGGGCACGGCGTTGCCATGGATGGCGGCGAAAATGGCGGAGCTTACATCCTGACGTCCGATGCCGATCTGGAAGATCTGGCTACTACGGCTGTTCCCATGGCTTATCTCCAGGATCTGCTCGATCGCCAACCGGCGCCTCAGCAGGTCCGGCTATTTGTAGATGCCTGCTATGCCGGCAAAATCGGCGACATTCCAAACAAGAATCTGAATTCAGATATCGCAAAAGTTGTACAGCAAGCCCATCCCGCTACGGAAGTGTTCGCGCTTCTGGCGAGCCGCGAACGGGAGCCCTCGCTCGAGTACGGCAATTATAAGCACGGCGCTTTCAGTTATTTCCTGCTGCGCGGGCTGAACACGAAGGAAGCTACTGACAATGCAGGCGCGATTACGGTTGACGACCTCATCGAATACGTTCGGAATGGCGTGCGTTTTGCTACCAGTAAAAAACAGAATCCCGAAAGCCGCGGAAACTTTCGCGACAGCGATGAAATTGCAAATTTGACGCTTCCTGGCATACCTTTCGCTGCACCTTCGGGAACTCCGGAAAGCTGCGGAGCACGTAGCATCATTGTCCCCCGAAGCGCAATCCCGGCGCAGCCGCCGGAAGCTGCCGATGCGTTTGAGGCAGCGCTGGCAAACGGGAAGATTCTGCCCGGTGTTCCCGGCGGCGCGTTCGACATCCTCATGAAGACTCCGGGCGATTTGCAGAAAAAACACCGGCTGCTGATCGCCTTAGAAGATGCCGGACAGCAGATTTTACTCGTTTACCTGCGCGGTGAAGCAGTACCGCAGGTCCGCGCGGATTTTGACCGCGGCGAGCAATACTTCGATGCCGCCAACACACTGCTCCCTGGCGATCCGTTCATCGAGAGCCGCCGCCAATTCTTTCGCGGGCGGAAACTGATTTTCGATCGCAAATATCCGCAGGCGATCGAGGCGTTTGAAACCGCAGTGCGTCTGGACCCCAAGGGCCCCTACACCTATAACGGCTTAGGAATCGCCTATCTGGAAACTGGCGCCTTCGACCGTGCCATCGCAGCGTTTCGGGATGCCGTGCAATTAGCGCCGTATTGGATATACGCGCATCACAATTTGGCGTTGGCGCTGACGGAAACCGGCCGTTATGCCGAGGCGATCAAGACATATGAAGCCGCACTGGATCTGCAGCCGCACTATGCGTATGTGCCGTATAATTTCGGGCTCCTTTTGGAGCGCCTCAACCAGCCCGCAAAAGCCAGGGAACAATGGCGGGAGGCTCTCGAGCGAGCTCCGGACATGGCCCGCGCCTGGAACGCAATCGGGCTTTCATTTTATCTGGAGGGCCGCCTGGATCAGAGTCACAGAGCGTACGACACCGCTCTGGGCCTGGCGAAGAATCAAACGGACCGTCTCGCTATCCGCCATGACATGGCGCTGCTCATGATGGCGCGTCACAATCCTCAGCAGGCGATTGCGCTTTGGCGGGATAATCTGGCCGAAAAGAGCGATGACATTCCTACTCTCATCGGGTTAGCAGAAGCCCTGGCGAATGAGGACCAATTGAGTGCTGCGCTTGATGTATTGTCAATGCTGGTCGATAAAAAGCGCGGCTACATCGGCGCGCGCCTGGAATACGCCAAACTTTTGGAAAAAGCTGGAAAGAGCAACGAGGCGGAGGCCCAATTACGAGCCGGCTTGGGCTATGAGCCTGAGAATCCGGAGCTTTGCGAGAGCTTGGCCGATTTGCTTGCCGTCCAGGGCGGGGCCACAAATCGTTCCGAAGCGCTCGACCTATATCAACGCGCGCTTCAGCATACCGGTTCACACGGCAAACAAAGCCGCATCCAGCGAAAAATCAAGCTAGTGAGGCAAAAGGCTGCGTAGCCGTTCTGGGCTATGATGAAGTCGGAATCACTGTAAAGAAGTAGAGGAGTCAAATGGGACCAGTAGGCGTGCCGGAGATGTTCGCGATCTTTGTCATCGCCCTTCTTCTATTTGGCCCCAAGAAGCTGCCTGAGCTGGGCCGCACGCTCGGCAAGGCGTTGAGCGAGTTCCGGCGAGCGAAGAACGAATTAAAGGGCACTTTTGAATCGCATTTGCGAGAACTGGAGCGCGAAGCGAACGTGTCCGAGGTTTCTTCCGGTTCCTCATCTAGCCACAACTCCCATTACAGTTATCCGTACGAAGATTACAACCAGTACAATCCGGAGTCGCCCGACTACACGAACCCGGCGCCCGTAGGGGGTACAGAGGAGCACCGCGCCGCTTTGCCTACGGCTCAAGAGACATCGCATGTTGAACACGCACCCTCAGAACAACAGCCGGCCCCGCCTGCCGAGCCTGTATCGGGAACAATCGCGCGCTCGAACGGTGCGCGGCCTCTAGATGAACACGGAGCCCCCAACGATCCTTCTGTCCCGGCGCGAGAGGAACATCCGGTTTAATGCCGGTTTCTAATGCCTGACGGATTTGAGGAGCAAGGCGCTCCCGAAGTAGATAACGCGTCATCACAACCGGAGGCCGGCTCTGCCGGACGGAACGGCGTGCCGGTGCAATTGGAAACCGCTGCCGTATACAACAGTTCTTCCGAGCCCTATGGCGGCACACCGCCGACCCAGCCTGTAAAACCACAACCGCTCGCCAAACGCACGCCGCCTCCTAACCCACCACCTCCACCACCGCCCCCCTCTGATGAGGGTGAAGAGGACGAAGAAGAGAGAGGCATGCTGCGCATGTCTTTCATGGAGCATTTGGAGGAACTGCGCACGCGGATTATTCGCGCGTTGATGGGCCTGGTGGTTGCCTTTGTTCTCTGCATCGGCTTTTGCAAGGATTTATGGGACATCGTTTCCGCGCCCGCCGTAACAGCTCTGCAAAATCTTGGGGTCCATCCGCCCAATCTGGCAGTTTTGACGCCGATGGAAAACTTCAACGTTATCTACATCAAGCTGCCGCTGCTGTGTTCCATATTTGTGGCATCTCCGTGGGTGCTGTATCAGGTTTGGGCATTCATTTCGCCGGGGCTTTATAAGCGCGAGAAACGGTGGGCTGTTCCGTTCATTGCCTCAACTGCCGGATTATTCATTGCAGGCGGTTTGTTCGCCTATTTCGTTGCATTTCGTTATGGGCTGCAATTTCTGCTCGGCATCGGCTTGGACGTTCACGTCACGCCAGTGGTATCAATTAGCGAGTATTTCAATCTCTTTGTAAACGTGACGCTCGGCGTAGGTCTCGTTTTCGAGATGCCAGTGATCATCTTTTTCCTGACGCTGCTGCGTCTCGCCTCACCAGCCTTTCTGTTACGCCATAGCCGTTACGCGATTCTCGCAATCACCATCATTGCGGCCATTGTCACGCCGACTCCGGACATCTTCAACATGATGTTGTTTGCAGTACCCATGGTGCTGCTGTTCTTTGTGGGTGTATTTGCGAGTTATCTGCTCGTACTAAGGCGGGAGAACCGCAAGTTCCCCTGGCGCCTTGTCATTCTCGTTATTTTTGCTTTGATTCTTTTAGCGGGCGGCGTAGTGGCGGTGTTGTTCTATCGCTACCATTACCACTTCGTTCAGAAGTGGCCTTTTTTCATGAAGTGAGCTTCCAGTGCTCCGGGCGTGCGCGCCACAATGCCGCTCCGCCCAGTAACCCGTCTTCGTTCGGCACGCGAGTAACATGCGCGGGCAAGCCAAACGTAATATGTGCTGCGTTCCCTCCGCCAATATACAAATGATCGTAATTGAACAGTGATTCTAATTGCGGTATCGCTTTTTCAAGTAGCCTGTTCCATTTCTTGCGGCCATGTCTCTCGATGCCTTGCTTCCCGAAATCGTCTTCATAAGTTTTACCTTTTCGCCAAGGATGGTGAGCTAGTTCGAGTCCGGGCACGAGAATCCCGTTAATGAACAAAGAAGAACCGAACCCGGTCCCTAAGGTGATGACCAGTTCGAGACCTTTTCCATGAATCGCTCCAAAGCCTTGCACAGCGGCGTCATTGGCCACGCGCACCGGTCTCTTCCAGCGCCTCATCAGCACCTTCTCGAGTTCGAAGCCAACCCATTTCGGATGAAGATTGTGCGCCGTCAGAGTAGCCCCTTTTTTTACTACGCCGGGGAAGCCCACTGACACGCGATCAAATTGACCGAGATTGTTTTTCATGGCATCGAGCAGCTTCAGAATGGCTGCAGGCGTCGCCGGCCGTGGGGTCGCGGCGCGCTGGCGCTCACCAATCGGCTTCCCGCTTGAATCCAGCAGCAATGCTTTGATGCCGGTTCCACCAATGTCAACGGCTAAGGTGATTTCGTTTCCCTGACCTGCGGGCATCCGGTTTGCAGGCCTCTGGTTTGCAGGCATAACGATAATGTAGCGGATAACACGCTTTGAGCAGTAGATCTCTAATGCGCACGTAGGATCTACGGCTGAAAATCTTATCGAAACGTCGTGCAACTTGTACTTTTTGCATCCTTCGAAAGCTGGCTCACGTCACAAAAGTGTTGATACTTCGTGCATTTAGCACCTTTGGCAAGTGAAGTGCTCCACTATCAAGTGATAACAGCGCTTGCGCTGAGAACAAGGTTGCCAGGTCAGCAACCTGAGATCCACACAGAACTGGAGGCGTTGAGACGCCCAGGCGCTGTGATGAACAATTCAGGCTTGGAGGAGTTTAAGTAATGAGTTCGAAATTTCGTAACTTTTCTGTCGCGGCTTTAGCCGTTACCGGCATCGCGCTGATCGGGACTTCTTTTGTTCCGAAGGCGCATGCTGATGAATGGGACAAGATGACGATTGTTACCGTGCATGAGCCCATCATTGCTGGTAACAAAGTACTTGATCCCGGTACTTACGTTTGGAAGTTACTGGATTCCCAGTCGGATCGCCACATCGTACAGATCTTCGACAAAGACCAGCAGCATCTTCAAACCACAATTCTCGCAATCCCCAACTATCGGTTGCAGCCGACTGGCCACACGCAGTTCGCGTTTTGGGAAACGCCGGCCGGTGTGCCGAAAGCTGTAAAGGATTGGTTTTATCCTGGCGACAACTACGGCCAGGAGTTTCCGTATCCCAAGAAACTTGTCGCGCAGCTAGCATCGGCAGCCCCGGTACCGGTTCCGAACAACTATCGTGAACCTGAGCCCGTTCCAGCGCCTCAACCCGAAGCGCAGCCTGCCCCGGCGCCTCAACCGGAAACGCAGCCTGCTCCACAACCGGCACCCGAACCTCAGCCCGCCCCGGTCCCGCAGGCACAGCCGGCTCCTGTTCAGCCGAAAACCCTGCCTCATACCGGCAGTTTCAATCCGCTCATTGGGTTGATCGGCTTGATGTCGCTTAGCTCTGCGGGCCTTCTTGCCTTGGCGACGCGGCGATCGTAATTATTGCGCATAGCCGGACAGCGTTCGGCAATGAGGCGACGCTTGGACGGCATGGCTGTCCAGGCGTTTTTTTAATTAAGATGTGAGAAGTTGGACCAGGCAATAGACTGAGCGGCCGAAATGGATTATGAGCCTACGTAATCTCCTGCTGCGTTGTGCTTTTCTCGGAACGATTGCCGCCGGATCGCCAATTCTATTAGCCTCGTTTCCGCATGCCAGCCAGGCGGCTGCGGACAAGGGCACAACCAAGCAGGGCGTCTTCACTATTTCCGATAATGTGGATTTGGTCCTGCTCGACGTAAGTGTCAGGAATCCGAAGGGCGGCTTTGTAACTGGTTTACAGAAAGATAATTTCAAGGTATTCGAAGATGGCCGGCGGCGTCCAATCACGGAGTTCGCCAGCATCGATGCTCCCGTCAGCATTGGCCTTGTCGTAGATAACAGCGGGAGCATGGCGAGTAAGAAAGCGGAGGTTACTATGGCAGGGTTGTCATTCGCCAGGCAAAGTAATCCTTCCGATGAGTTCTTTGTTGTCAATTTCAACAACTCCGTGGTTCGGGGCTTACCGCCGCGCACGATGTTCACCGACGACCTGCAACAACTGCGGGCCGCACTGGACTACAGCCAGGCGGTGGGGCAGACGGCTTTGTACGATGCAATCGCTTATTCGCTCAAACATCTCGAATATGCGCATCACGAAAAGCGGACTCTGATTGTGGTAAGCGACGGCGGCGACAACGTGAGTAAGACGACCCTACCGGAATTAATGAAGATGATAGAAGCGTCACGGGCTACCGTCTATACCGTCGGACTGTATGACCCTGGTGACCCGGATGCAAATCCGAACGTGATGCGCAAAATTGCGGCTGTGAGTGGTGGCGAATTTTTCCAGCCGGAGAAGCTCGACGATATCCTGCCGGTGTTCAATAAAATCTCTAAAGAGATTCGAAACTCATACACAATCGGCTATATCCCGGATGAGATCACCGATCATAATGTCGTCCGCCACGTCAAAGTATTGGCGGCTCAGAACGACCACCGCCTGATCGTGCATACGCGGACCACCTATATCACCACGCCACTTTCTGACTTGATGGCCCGGCAAGCTCAGCCGCCGGATCAATAAAACGCACGTTAGCCCATATGAACGATCCACGAGCACCTTACATTGTCCGGCCAGCGCCACCGCCAAACTTCAATAAGCCGGGATTACATTCCCACAACCTGAACCGCCGGAAAGGCCCAGTGAAAAGGGCGTTAGGGAAGTTGCAGCGGTTGCAACTGGCACTGGTGCTGTTCGGAATCGCTGCGCTCGGCTACTACGGCTACACGCTATCCGATCAGTACATTTATCAGGCGTATCAAAACTGGGCCTTCGATCAGGAGATCGCAGGACGAACCTATGTCACATTTGGAGATTACCTTCGCGAGCGAACGCCCTTAGGGGCGCTTTTAGGCCGCAGCCCTGTGCCTGCAGCTACTGCGCCGCAAACCGAATCCAAACCGGAGGTAAATCAGCCGCCGCGTCCCGCTGAAGGCGCCGTCTTGGGCCGCGTATCCATCGCGCGTTTACACGTAGCGGCTATTATTCGGGAAGGCGTAGACGCGAAGGTGTTGAGTGTAGCGGTCGGCCATGTCCCCTCCACGGCGCTGCCTGGACAACCCGGCAACTTCGCCATTGCCGCGCATCGCGACACACTGTTTCGTGCCTTGAAGGATATCGACCGCGGCGATCTCGTCAGTGTGGAGACGCCGAATGCCACTTACTCGTACAAAGTAGTTGCTACTAAAATCGTCCAGCCCACGGATGTAAGCGTGCTCCAATCAGACGGAGGTGGGCTTATTCCGCACGTTCGGCTCGTGAGCAGCGACGGCCAGCCGCACCGATTATTGACTATGATTACTTGCTATCCGTTCTATTATGTGGGCTCAGCGCCGAAGCGCTTTATCGTAGAAGCGGAATTAGTGAGCGGTACTGGCATGAACCATCCGGAACTTGAGCAGATCAGCGACACAACGCCGCCGCCACCGTCATCATCGACGCCAACACTTGCAAGCCGCGCCAAGCACCGCAAACCAGTTCTGCAAGCTCAGTTGGCACGGCCGCACAGCGCGCGCGGTGTTTCCCATACAGCCAATCTCCATCCCGCATCGGCGAGGCAGGGCCGTGAGCCCGAAGGGCAGAAGAAGAAGAGCTTTTGGCGCCGTATTTTCCGCGTAGCCTGATTCGCCGGCAGATTTGCAACATCTTGATATACTTGCGTTTGGACGCCCCTGGGAGGTCGTCTAATGGTAAGACTGCAGACTCTGGATCTGCGTATCGGGGTTCGAGTCCCTGCCTCCCAGCCATTGATTCCAAAGTCCTTGAGTCATGATCTGAGTGGTTGCACGTATTGGAACGAAACACTCCTAAAAACTCCTGAACCTCCGTATCGGTGTCCTAATTCCCGCTCACTCCAGCACCATCAGTCGCACCGCGCCTTCTCCAAAAGCCGCTTCCTGTCCGGAATAATCACCTCCGCCCGCTGGCGCTCACGGCATCGCTGTATCCAGATCTCCCGGCCGAGTCCACGCGATCCCATCGAAGTCTAGCCATTTTTCTTGCGTCCTGTGCTCAACTGGCCAGACCCGGACCGCCTAGCGCTCACGCCTCAACCATCTGCCTCTCGCCCGGAATATTGGCCGGGGCCTTTGTCTCGGGAACTAACAGCGTGAACACAATGGCTCCGACGGCAGCAAGCAGCGTGAAGCAATAAAACGTGCTCTTAAACCCCAAGTGCTGGATCAGAGTACCGGTAATCAGGGGCCCTAGAACGCCGCCGGTAGCCAGCGCCGTGGCAAAGAGTCCCATCAACGTGTTGAAGCGTCCTTTGCCGCGCGTCAGGTCGGCTGAGAGGGCGACAACCGCAACGCCGTAGATTCCAGCCCCAATTCCGTCCAACGATTGCAGCCAAACAATGGCGCTCGGCGTGGTCACAAACGAGTAAGAGAGGATGCGCAAGGGCAGAACCCAGAACGCAATTGCCATCACTGGTTTTCGCCCCCACAGATCGCAGTATTTTCCAGCCAGCAACGAGACCGGAACCATCACGATCTGCGCTGTGAGAACGGTGGCGGTCATCAGATCGTCCGAGCCGCCAAGCTTCTTCACATACAGCGCCACAGCCGGCAGAATTGGTGCATTCGCCAGGTGGAAAAGGAAAATGGAGATGAACAGAAATAAGACTACGCGATCGCGCAGAAGGACCGTCCATTTCACGGCCTGCTCATCATCGCGGGTCAGGCCGGTCGCGAGCCGCTCATTCAAATCGCGCTCGCGGATAATCAAAACGGCGATAGCCGCCAAAACGGAAGAGACCCCGACCGCATAAAAGATCGAGGTCAACCCCAGCGCCGCAACCAATCCCATCGCGATAGCCGCCGAAGCAATGTTTCCGGCGTGATTCCAACTCTGGTTGATTCCCATCGTGCGGCTCAGCCTCTGATGTCCCACCAGTGCAAGCGCCAGCGCGCCCATCAAGGGAACGAAGAGCGTTTGCACCGCGCCTGCGATGAACAGCAGCGAATCGATGATGGCTGCTGAATGAGGCAGGAGAGGAATGAGTGTGAAGCACAGTCCAGTCAAAACTGCCGCCGTTGCAAATAAGAGCCGGCGTCTCGACGAGCGGTCGGTAAGCAAGCCTGCCGGGGTTTGGAAGACAAGTGTGCCCAATCCCGCTGTAGCGGTCGCGATTCCGATCATGTCGTATCGCCAATGTGCCTCTCGCAAAAATGCATTCAGGACCGGAAGAACCACCCCCACCATTTCCGCCTGAAAGAAGTTAGCAGCATTCAGCCCGAACTGGCTCCGTGTTGAATTACGCTCTCCCATGCTCTTGCCGAATCCTTCCCGGCGGTTTGCCTGCTCCGGCATGGGCACCTTTACTGCCAACCTGGGAACCTCAGGTAAAATCGCGACCCGATTCGCTTCCATGTACGCTAACGTTGCGGTTAGTGAGTGGAAACCGTACATCCTGGTACTCCGAACGCTCAGAAACGCACGCGAAAAGACTGGGCGTACTCTTGCTGATTCAACCGGCGTGGATGGCTGCCCGGCGGAGCTGCATCATGCTGTTGTGTGCATTTGCTGGAATTGTGCCAATGCTCGCGGTTCCACAGGGACCGCCCGGCCCGCCGCACCCGCCGCCTCCTCCGAATGCTGCGCCTCCGGCGCCCCCGGGCCCCGAACGTGACCCTAGACGATTGCAGCAAAGAATCGCCGATGTACGCAAGGGACTCAATCAGGTCGACAACGCGGACTCCATGCAGCGCGAAATTGCGAGCTTCGGCATGAATTATCTGGAGCGTTCAGAACTGGAACTCAAGCATGGGCAGCTTTTTGCCGCCGATCGTTTCCTGGGCGCAGCGGACGCATTCCGGCATGTGCTCGATCATCTGAACCACATCCTCGGACGCGCCAAAGGACCCCCTCCCCCGCCTCCGCAAGCAATTTCCGATCACCTGCGGCAAGTCTATTTCCGGCTCCGTCTTTCCGACTTCTTTCTCCAGCAGATCCCCAACCCGAAGCCCGAACGGCTTTCCGCGCTCGCTAGCCATTTCTATCAGCTTGCTTTACAGGCGTATCAAGCCCGAAACTGGGTTGCTGCCGACGAGTACACAAAGTCCGCCGACGATATTACGCACGCGCTCGAAAATATTGCGCAAGCAGCAATTCCTGAGCCCTCTGGTCAACGGTGGCGATGAGAGCCCTTTTACAGAAACGGCGTCTGCAGCTCCAACTCCTGTCCGCATTCCTCGCCGTCGCCTGCGTAGCGGCTTCGAGCGTTCTAGTCATTTCGGATGCCATCCGGCACGCCCAAGGCTTCGTACTCGCAGATGCGAATCGAGCCTTGCAGAGCGCCATTGCAGACCTGAAAGAGCAATACCAGGAGCGAAGCTCGCAGGACAGTTCGTGGTCATCTTTACCGCTTGGCGCGCGCGACCTCTCGTTGCGGGCCATTTCTCAAGCAGTGTTGAGCTCCTATCCCGGAGTGGAAGGCGGCTACTGGAGTGCCTCTACATTTCTTGGCTACTCATTTCCTACTCACGATGAGGCCGCGCATAAGACGGATGTGCCGGCGGCTGAGCGAGGCGCAATCGAGTCTGTCATCAAACAGGCGCTGGCACGGGGCACTGGCCAGCAAGTATTACGCGGCAAAACGGACCTGGTGGTGATTCGCGCAGCCAGGCAGGGCGGCATTGCCGTTTGGGCGATGAAGCGCTTACCCGGCCAAGCCGAGCCGGGCGCATGGCGCCGGAGTGTTCTTTTGGCTGTGCTCATTACTGCCGCACTAATTGGCGCTGCCGGTGTTCTTGGGACCAGCATGCAGCTTCATCGCGGCATTGCCGAGATTACGCAAGGTTTGTCGGCGCTGAAAGCGGATTTCGGCCACGGGCTGTCGGAACGAAAAGATGAACTGGGCGAGATCAGCCGCGCAATCAATGAAATGGCGGCCGTCCGGAGAAAACTCGAGGCCGAGCTTCGCCGTGAAGACCGCCTGAGAACCACCGGCCGTCTGGTCGCCTCGATTGCACACGAAATACGGAATCCACTCAACAGTATTCGTTTATGTATGCAACTGCTTGAACAGCGGCTGGAAAAGAACACGTTGCGGCGCGAAGATTTTCGCCTCGTCCGGGATGAAGTGGATCGCATGAACCAGTTGCTGGCCGACCTCTTAGCGTTTCAGCAAGGACGCCCGCCTCAGATGCGGCCCCAACGCATCTATCCGTTGCTAGAGCGCTGTGTTCAATTGACTCAGCATCAGGCGGAGAGACGTGGCGTGCAACTCCTGCTCGAGGCGAATCAATCCGAAGTGCAGGCCTCTGTGGATGATCGTCAGTTCATGCAAGTAGTAATGAATTTAGTGCTAAATGCCATCGAAGCCACAGAGGGTCGCGGCAAGGTTGTTATACGAATGCGGCCTGATTCCGATTCTGTTGCTGTCGAGGTGAGCGATGAAGGACCGGGCCTCACAGCAGAGCAGCAGGAACACCTGTTTGAACCTTTTTATACGACCAAAGCCAATGGGGTCGGCCTGGGCCTCGCTGTTTCAAGGGAGCTGATGCAAAGCATGGGCGGGCAACTCTCTTACAGGCCCGGTGAAGGCGGGGCCACCTTCGTCGTCGAACTACCAACGTAAAAGGTTATGCCAGCCGAAACGATACTCATAGCGGAAGACGAGACAGTGGCGCGGTTGTCCCTGATCGAGCTTTTGGAAAATCAAGGATTCCGGGTTATTGCCGCCGAAAATGGCCACGAGGCCCTGTCGTGCTTGCTCCAGAAAAACCCCGACGTCGCTCTCCTCGATGTGCGTATGCCGGGTTTGGACGGCATTTCCGTTCTGCGCCGCGCACGCGAGGCCGGGTCCGGCACCGCGCTCATCGTCATGACCGCACACGGCGACAGCAACATTGCCATCGACGCGATGCGCCTGGGAGCATACGATTACATTTCCAAACCAATCGATTTCGAACAGCTCCTTCCGCTCCTAAGGCGAGCCTTGAAACGGCGCATACTCGCGCGTCGTTCCGATGCTTCCCCCGAACCGCTCATCCTTCCCGCCGAGGTTGCCCCGATGATGATCGGCCACAGCCCGGCCATGCAGCATGTCTACAAGCTAATCGGCCAGGTTGCAGCGAGCGACGCGACGGTCTTAGTCCGAGGTGAATCCGGCACGGGAAAGGAATTAGTGGTGAACGCGATTCACCACAACAGCCTGCGCGCAAAAGGGCCGCTCGTAAAAGTCAATTGTGCCGCCATTCCCGAAACCCTCCTTGAATCGGAGCTCTTCGGCCACGAAAAAGGAGCATTCACGAATGCTATGTACCGGCGCATCGGCCGCTTCGAAGAAGCGCGAAACGGCACTCTGTTTCTCGACGAAATAGGAGAGTTAGCTCCTGCGCTTCAATCCAAGTTGTTGCGAGCCGTTCAGGAGCGAACAATCGAGCGTTTGGGAAGCAACACTTCAATCGCGGTCGATCTCCGGCTCATTACCGCTACATCGCGCAATCTCGAAGAAGCGGTTGGCGAAGGCAAATTCCGCGAAGATCTTTATTACCGCCTGAACGTGATTACGATTCAACTGCCGCCGTTACGAGAGCGGCGCCAGGACATCCCCGCATTGGTGCAGCATTTTCTGCAGCGAGGCGGCCGACGGGTGAGTATCACGCCAGGCGCTCTCGCCTTGCTGTGCGATTACCACTGGCCCGGCAACGTACGCGAACTGGAAAACGCCATTGAACGCGCCGCGGTGCTCGCGCGAAGCGGCGTCATCGACGAAAGCGATATTCAACTGCATCCTGTAGTGCACCGGGAGGCCGCCCACTGGACAGAACAGATTTCCTTAGAGGACGGATGGAAGGCCAATCTTGCAGCGGCAGAGAAATCGATGGTCGAGCGCGCTCTTCGGAAGGCAGAAGGAAACAAATCGCGGGCGGCCGAATTGCTGGGCATCCATCGCAGATTGCTCTACGAGAAGTTGCGCGAATACGGGCTTGAGAATGAACAAGGATGATGCAGTTCGGCGCTCATCAAAAATGCACACGTACCGAAAACTGCATCTCTCGTCCGTTATAGCCGGCATCCGGTTCGCCAAATAGCGGCGAGGTTATGACTCCCACGTATGCGCTGGGATTTCTATGGTTCGTCACATTAAATGCATTGGCTGCGATTTCGCAATCGAGCTTTCGTCCCTCCAGGTCGAAACGGAACACCCTGGCCAGATGTACATCCACCGAGATAAAGCCGGCGCCTCGCCCTGTATTTCTGGTGATGCCTGGCGGCCTGTCGTTTGGATAGGGATCGCCATCGGTATCCCGGCCTGTTGTGACGTCGTACGGCAGGCCCGAATGAATCGAGGTCAAAGTTCCGAATGTGAAGTGCCACGGCAACTGGACCGTTCCAGATAAGCCGAACCGGTGGCGTATGTCGTTGTTTGCCGGCCCCCACTCTGGCCGCAGATCGTAGTTGTTCGCCGGCAGCACAAACATGCTGCTGAATCCAGCGCCGGGCGCCGGTCCCATGCCGCCCGGAGGTGGCGGCCCGAAGACATCGCCTGTGTCGTCCCATAAATAGGACAACGTATATTGCGCCACGAACTGGTAGCGGCGGTTTGGCGGGCTCTTCAGGGTGATATTCAGGAGATCTCCGCGGGACGAGGCGGAAGATTCAATCTGATCCACGTTGCCCGCATGCGGGTTGGGCAAAATGCCCGTCACTGGCAGCGGCGCATTGATGTTTCGCGTTCGAAATAAGTGGTCGCCGCGTTCGTAGGTGTATTCTCCCGTCACAATAAATCCAGACGGCAATTGCCGCTCGATTGTCGCGCTGGTTTGATACATGCGCGGAAATGTCATGCTCTGGTCGAGTTGAAACGTCGCGGTAGGCTGCATGGCGATGAGCAACGCCGGGTTTAGAACGGGAAATGGCGGATTTTCGATGACATAGGAAAGCGTGTTTACCCCATTGAAGCGCAGGACCTGCTGCAAAATCACGGGCGGCCTTCGATCGTAAAAGATTCCACCTCCCAGCCGGAGAACGGTCTTCCTGCCCCGATCGGGAGACCACGCCAGCGCCAAACGCGGCGCCACATTGCCGTACCGGTCAAAGTGGCTTTGAAACTCATGCCGCACGCCGGCGAATAGCGTGACTCGCCGGTATTGCTTTTCTAACTGCAAATACCAGTCATAGTCGTCCTGCTCTCCGGTTATCAACGGATCACCAGCGTTCACCACATACAGCGACGGGTCATTCGCCAGATACGCGCTGAGCGACGCAAACTGATAAGTCCCGCCATAATTGTCCGCGCTGAAATTGCGAAAGGGATGGAATCTTGCTTCAACTCCGACTTTGATCGTGAGAGAGCCACGCGTAGCAGCTAAGGACTCGAGAAACTCGGCCCGCGGCTCTTTTCGCCAGTCATCGCGTTGCGCTCCTCCTTCCTGAAACGCACCCGGGACGACAATCGACGGCGCGTTGCTCTCTGACGTGAACTGCTCGTAATTGGTGCCTAAGGCGACGCGAAACGTGTTTAACAGGTTTGGTGAAAAGACATATTGATCGCTAAACTCCCAGCGGTAATCGTGATGGAAGTGATTCACTCCGGCATCCGGCAATATGAGCCCGCCAACGCTCATATTGCTGGCTTCGTCCTGGTGCAACTCATACTTTCCCGAAAACTTATTGCGATCACTGCAATTCCAATCCACGCGTCCGGTCACCAGCTCCTGGGTCAAGGGCGCGAGGACGTTTTCGCTTAGAAGGCCTGTGGGTAAATACGCCAGCACCGGCGCCGCTTGCTGCTGTTCCTCGCGATCCGCTGAGAGGAAGAAATACACCTCCTTACGCCAGAGCGGACCGCTAAGTGCCGCTTCATAGCCATATCTCGAAAACGGCGGCTTGCCCGATGCGAACGGATTGCGTGCGTCGAACAGCGAATTTCGAGCGCGATAGAAAAACTCGCCGTGCAACGCATCACCACCGGCTTTCGTAGTTACTTCAATCCGATCCTTGCCGGGTTTCGGAAATTCGGCTGAGTATTCGTTCGTGTTGATTCGAACGCTTTGAACCATAGACGGCGTGAGAGTGACGCTATCGTCCCGCTCCATGCCATCGACCACAATCGTGGGCGCTTGTCCACCCGCCGGGTTGGTGAAAAAAGTCAGCGCGCTCAAAACATCGCCGTCCTTTACCGGCAGCTGGTTCAATTCCTCCGATCCGAATGTCAAGGCATCCTGATGCGCCTCTGTCGAAGTCTCCAGCGTTTGGGCTCGCTCAGAAACAGTAATCGAATATTTCTCTTCGCGTAACGCCAGCGCGATCGTGATCGATTGATTGCTCCGGCCCATCGTCACAGGTACCGTCTTGTCCTGAAAATGCTCGCTGTGGACGTGCACTGAATAACGTCCCGGCGCGAGTGAAGAAATCAGAAAACCACCGCTTCGGTCTGTCGATCCGGAGAATACCGTTTTCCCTTGGCCGTCGATCAATTCGATATGCGCGGCAGCAAGCGCGCGGCCGGCGGGGTCTACGATGACTCCTTGCAAAGAGACGGCGCCCAGAGCAATCAGCGCGCTTGCCATGCAAAGCAGTAGAAGATGGCATACCGGCTTCATGACCGATGTCAGGCCTTTCTGTCATGTTTTTCAAGAAAGTTGCGCTAAGCGGCCGCGGGCACAAAAATCGCTCTCAACGCACCGGACCTGAGCCGATCACACGCCCACCAACCGTGATCGTTTGGACATCGATGATGGTTCTTCCATCAATTCCCTGCCGGGGAATGCCGCTGACCGAGATAGTCGCTCCGGTTCGCGCCAGAGAGCGAACCTGCGATGCAACATCCGGAGGCATCAGCGCGAGCGTCCCATTCTTCAGCAGCACTCCGTTTGTTTCTCCATTCGGCCCGAAGTTGAAGCGCTCGATTGCGCTGCGAACTGTCGCCGAGGCCCTCTGCCAGCCGGCCGCCACACCTGTGCCCGCCGGTGCCGGAGGCGGCGGAGGCGGCCCCGCTATATCGCCTTGCGCCGGCCCGGGAGCATTCGGCGGTGGAACTGGCGTTGCGGCTGCATTGGGTGGCGGCGGCGGCGGTACCGGACCACCTGGGCCGCGCCGCGCTCTCGGGCCGCGTGGGGGCGGCGGCGGCGCAACTCCATCATCGGGAGGTGGCGGCGGAGGTGCTGATGCACCCGCACCGGGCGGCGGAGGCGGAGCCACTCCAGCTGGTCCAGGCACCGGCGGAGGCGGTCCCGCGGGCGTTACCGTAATTGCCGTTTTCGTGCGCCGATTCGTGATGGTTGCGGCATCGAAGAGCGTATCGCCTGCCGGTCCGGCGTGCGACCAACCAGTCGCCGTGATCGACGTTCCCACAGGCGCAATTGCGCTGACTTGATTCGCGTATTCAGGTGGAAAGTGTACGACCACCCCGCGATCAAGAATCAAACCGTCCAGCCCGCCGGGCCCGTAATTGAAGCTTCGAACAGTTCCGCTGATTGTGCTCCCCGCGGTTGTGGAAGCTTGCAGAGGCGGCGGTGGCGGGCCTCCGGGAGCTGGGGCTGCAGGCGCTGTGTAGCCGGGAGGCGGAGGAGGAGGCACGCGTTGGGCGCATCCTGGTGCTGCCAGAAGAAGTCCGCCGAACGTCGCCAGGAATGCCGCCCGAATCAGACCACATCGCCCGCAAAATTCCGAAGAAGACGGATCACAGTGTTTTCGAATAATCATTGCTCGTCATCCTTTCTAATCCCCTTGAGGCGCAACCTGAATGCCAAAGCTTCCAAGCTGCTCCAGGTCGGAAGTGGCTCAGAAATAAACGCGGATCGCCGCCGCCAGGGAATCAACAGGAAGAAGACCGGGCGGAACTCGAACACCAACCGTTGTCTTTGCGCTCAACGGCCCGCTCTCCTCCTCGCCACACAAAAAACCCGGCTTTCAGCCGGCAAACGACATGAGGAGAAAAACTCCAATCACAATCGTGATAATCGTGAGCGGTGCGCCGATTTTGAAGTATTCCCAGAAGCTGATTTCGATGCCCCTCTGCCGGGCGCGCTGGACCACGATCAGGTTTGCAACCGAACCCAGAATCGTGAAATTCCCTGCCAGCGTGGAGCTCATCGCCAGCGCTAACCAGGCCCGCTCTCGATGCTGCTTCAACTGCAATACAAACGGCTTCAGTACCAGCACCGCCGGAACGTTGCTGACAATGTTTGAGAGCACCGCCGAAATGCCGCTGATTATGGGCACGCGCTCTAAATGAAGGTGCGCGGCATAGCCCAGCACGTTTGGAGTGAATACCGTCTTTTCGATTCCTGCAACCACGACAAACAACCCGCCAAAGAGCAGCAGCAAAGGAAAATCGATTTCGCGATAGATCTTTTCCGGCTTGGCCCGGCGCGTAATCAGCAGAAAAGCACCGGCCACAATGGCAACCTTAGCCGGCGGCTGTCCAAGAAAGAACAACACGATCATGCACAAGGTCACAATTGCTGCTTTCATCGCAATCGGCTTGCTGTAATGGACCGTCCGCTCCGCCGGTTTGAAGTGATTGCCTCGAAACTCATCCCGGAAAAATAAAAAGATCAGCACAATCGTAATCACCAGCCCAATAGCCGCTGTAGGCGCCAGTGCAGCCGCAAACCGCAGATAAGCAATATGAGAAAAGCTGCCAATCAGAATGTTTTGTGGATTTCCGGTAATCGTGGCCGTACTGCCAATGTTTGACGACATCGCGATAGCCAGCAGATACGGCACGGGATTCCGTCGCAGGCTCGAGATCAAATCCAGCACGAGCGGCGTCATCGCCAGGCAAATCGTGTCGTTCACAAGAAAGGCCGAAAAGAATCCGGAAACCAGGACCACCGCAATCAGAACGATCAGCGGGTGATGAGTATGGCGCAAAATCCAGGAGTTCACGATCGCGAAAAAGCCGGACAGCCTCAAATACGCGACCACAATCATCATCCCGAGAAGCAGCACCAAAGTGTCTAAATCAATCGCCTTGTAAGCTTCATTCAGGGTCAGGACTCCGCAAGCCACCATGAGGCTGCCGCCAATTAAGGCTGCGCCGGTGCGATCGATATGTAGCCCGGGTACGCGGCCCCAGCCGACAACCAGATAAGTTGCCAGAAAGATCAAGACAGAAAGGATCGTAATTGCAGGCATGCACCGGCCGTGTTGTCTTCGTAGTGAGTGTGCCACATAGCGGCAACATGAACGCGATGCCGCCCCTCCGGGCTATAATCTGGACAGTGTAACCATGAGCATTCCGATTCGTGTGCTCGTCGCCAAACCTGGCCTCGATGGACACGACCGTGGCGCCAAAGTGATCGCACGCGCGCTTCGGGATGCCGGAATGGAAGTGATTTACACCGGTCTCCGGCAAACGCCGGAGATGATCGTCAACGCAGCTCTGCAGGAGGACGTGCAAGTCATCGGCTTGTCCATCCTTTCAGGCGCGCACAACGCGATTGTGCCGCGCGTGATGGAGTTGCTGCGGGAAAAGGGAATGACGGACGTTATCGTCGTCGTCGGCGGAATCATTCCGGACGAAGATGCGGCCGAACTCAAGCAGCTCGGCGTGGCTGAAGTGTTTCAGCCCGGCGCCTCGCTCGATAAAATCATTACTTTTATCCGCGATTCGGTAAAACAGGTGGCCTGAGCATTTTGCTCAACATGAAAACCCGTAACGCACAATTCGAGAAGCGCAAAGGCCGGGGATGCCCCCGCAGCCCTCTGGCGCGTTTCTTTTAAAACGTGCGCCGGAAAGAAAAGGAAACAATGCAAGACAGACTGAACATCGCCGTGTTCGTCGACTACGACAATATCGAGATTGGCGTCAAGTCGACGTTACGGCGTGAGTTCGACGTCTCGCTCGCGCTCAGCGCATTAAAGGAGCGCGGCGACATCGTCGCGAAATTCGCCTACGCGAATTGGGGGCGCCAGGAGGGCGCTACCCGCCAGATGGCCGAAAACGCCGTCCAAATGGTACAAAGAATTCCCTCACCGCGAGGCGACAAGAACGGCGCCGATATCAACCTCGCGCTCGATGCCTTGGAAATGGCCTTTACCCACGCGCATGTGAATGCGTTCGCCATTGTTAGCGGCGACAGCGATTTTATCCCGCTTGTCAACAAGCTGAAGGAATACGGCAAAACCGTCTTCGTCGTTGGCGGCAAAGCCTTCACCAGCACCATCCTGCAGCAGAACTGCCACGAGTTCGTGAGCTATGAATCGCTGCTCGAAGATGGCGCTGCCATCGTCGCGCAGCCCATGCCCGACCGGCGCGATGTGCGCGGCGAACGGCCCGATCGCAAGGATCGCAGAGAACGCGGCCAGCGCCCTGCCCCGCTCGATCTCTCGCAAGCCATGCCTCTGGTCGAGCGCGCGCTGCAAGTCCTCGAACGCCGTGGCGTTCAACCCCAGCTTGGCCTTCTCAAAAGCACCATGCTGCAGCTTGATCCTGCTTTCAGCGAACGCGCATACGGCGCCGGCAGCTTCTCCGATTTCGTCGAGAAACTGAAGAAAGCCGAATTTATCAACGTCAGCGGATCCGGTGGCCGCTATGTCATCGAACGCCGCGGCCACGCGCCCGATAAAGCTGCGCCGAAACCGGAAGAAGCGCTGCCCATGCTGCGCGACATGCTGGAAACTCATCGCATGGAGCTCGAAGAAGGCGCTACCGCCGAAGAACTCGAGCAATGGATGCAGGCCGAGCACCCCGATTTCAACCTGCAAAAATTCGGCTTCCAGTCCTTCTCGGAATTCCTCAATTACGCGCAGGATAAAACGGTCGTGCGCACCGAGCCCGATGAGGAACGCGGCCTTATCGTGCATCTCGGCGCCGAGTTCTACCCGCCCGCCCTGCCGGAATCCCCCGCTGAACCGGCCATCGAAGAAGAGGATGAGCCGCAGCCCATCGTCGAAGGCCAGCCCACTATTTTCGAGCCGAATCCCCCACCGCCCAAGCCGAAAAAGACCGTAGCACGCAAACGCGCCGCAGCCGGCGCAGGGTCCATTCGTCGGCCGCGCAAGAAACGTCCGGAATAGCCTGAACCTCTTCTAACCCGCACAACAGCAACGGCTTACCCACACCGCCAACTCTATCTTCAGCGACAAACTACCACTTCTCTATCGACTTACTGGACTTTGTGCTATCCTGCCGCTATGACTGCTCTGAGCCACCTCCGGCAACTCGAAGCAGAAAGCATCCACATCTTCCGTGAAGTAGCGGCCGAATGTCAGAAGCCGGTGCTGCTCTATTCCATCGGCAAGGATTCATCGGTTCTACTTCGCCTCGCCCAGAAAGCGTTCTACCCAGGGCCCATACCTTTCCCGCTTCTGCACATCGACACCGGCTACAAGTTTCGGGAGATGATCGAATTCCGCGACCGCTACACCGCCGAGCTTGGGCTCAAGCTGATCGTCCACACGAATCACGCCGCCTTGAACGGCGGCGCAAACCCGTTCGCATGGGGAATCCAGCGCTGCTGCGGGGCGCTCAAGACCACCGCGCTTTTAGACGGTCTGCGAGCCGGCGGCTTCGATGCGGCTATCGGAGGAGCGCGTCGCGACGAAGAACGTTCCCGCGCCAAAGAGCGCGTATTCTCCTTCCGCAATGAGCGCGGCCAATGGGACCCGCGCAACCAGCGCCCCGAACTTTGGAACATTTTCAACACGCATATCCGCCCCGGCGAGAGCTTGCGTGTGTTTCCGCTTTCCAATTGGACGGAGCTCGACGTCTGGCAATACATTCACGCAGAAAACATCCCCGTTGTGCCGCTCTACTTCGCGAAATTGCGCCCCATGCTCGTCCGCGGCGATACTCTGCTGCCCCTCGAACAGCCCTTTATTCCGCGCTTGCCTGGTGAACAGACCCAATTGGTGAAGTGCCGCATGCGCTCACTTGGATGCAGCCCCTGCACGGGCGCCATTCGATCCGACGCCGATACGGTGCCGCGCATCATCGAAGAGCTCATTGGGATGCGGCGTTCAGAGCGCCAAAATCGCGTCATCGATCACGACCAGGACGGCTCCATGGAAATCAAGAAACAGGAGGGGTATTTCTAATGGCGGCGCCCGCACTCGCTACCCAAGATGCATTCGAAGAGTTTCTCGAACGCGAAAGAACAAAAGACCTGCTTCGCTTCACCACCGCCGGCAGCGTCGACGACGGCAAATCCACGCTGATCGGCCGTCTTCTATACGACTCGCGCAACGTCTACGAAGATCAACTGGAATCAGTCACGAAAGCCTCGCTCGGCCGCAACGCCGGTGTGATTGATTTCTCGCTGCTGACCGACGGATTGCGCGCCGAACGCGAGCAGGGCATCACGATCGATGTAGCTCACCGCTATTTTTCGACCCCGCGCCGGAAATTCATCATCGCCGATACGCCCGGCCACGAGCAGTATACGCGCAACATGGTGACGGGCGCATCCACCGCCAGCCTCGCCATCGTTCTTGTGGACGCACGCAAAGGGTTGCTACCGCAATCACGCCGGCACGCCTACATTGCAGCGCTGCTCGGGTTACGCCATCTCGTCGTGGCCGTGAACAAGATGGACCTCGTCGGCTATGATGCCGCCGTGTTCCGGCAAATCGAGGAAGATTTCCGGGCATTTCTGCGCGAATTTCCGTCCATCCATCCATACTTCATCCCGGTCAGCGCGCTGTGCGGCGATAACGTTGTCGCCCGAAGCAGCAACATGCCCTGGTTCGAGGGCTTGAGCCTGCTCGATTATCTGGAACAGGTACCCGTAGCCGGTCGCACCCACGCAGCGGCTTTCCGCTTCCCGGTGCAACGCGTGGTTCGGCCAGATCGCGATTTTCGCGGTTACGCCGGAACCGTCGCATCCGGCCGCGTGCGCGTTGGTGATGCCATCACCGTGTTTCCTTCCTGTAAACGAACCACAGTAACTGCCATCATCACCTTCAACGGCAATCCAAAAGAAGCACAAGCCGGTGAAGCCATAACGCTCGCGCTATCGGACGATCTGGATATCACGCGCGGAGATCTGATCGCCTCTGCCGCCAACTCTCCCACAACCGCCTCGTCCATCCGGGCCACGCTGGTCTGGCTGGATGAAGCGCCTGCGGAACTGAACAGACGCTACCGGCTAAAGCACATGGCCCGCCAGGAGTGGACGGAACTGAAGGCGATCGATTACCGGATCAACATCAATACCCTCGCGCGCGAATCAGCGCCGGCACTCGAAATGAACGGGATCGGCGCCGTTCGCCTCGAAGCCGCGCGACCACTCACATTTGATCCATATGCACAGCACCGGACCACCGGCAGTTTTGTGCTCATCGATCCCGTTACCAACGCCACCGTCGCCGCCGGCTTGGTCCAAGGCCCGGCCGAAGAAAGCTCATTCGCACGCCCCTCATTGCGCACGGCGAACGCAATAAACTGGCAGATCCAAAATGGCGCGCTGGTAATCTCCACCACCCGGCCGGGCGGATTCTCTGCACGCAACGGCAACTCGAGCGGGTCCGCAATCACCGATGAGGGCACGCTCCAAACCTTCCACGCCCTACTCGAAAAATTAGGCGTTTCGTTGTTCTAAGCAGGTCTCTATGGTTCTTGAGAGCACAAAAACACATCAGGCGCGCGATCTGGTCAAAGCGGCGCTTGAAATCCAGGGCAGCGCTTGCCTCACGTGCAGCTTCCAGATCGAAGACATGGTCGTCCTCGATCTCGTGCGCGAGCACGCGCCCGCCATTCCGGTTCTATTCCTCGATACCGGCTACCATTTCGCCGGACTCTATCGATATCGCGATGAGATGGCCGCCCGCTATGGCCTGAACTTGATCAACGTTCTTCCTCAGCAGACAGTCGCCGAGCAGGAGGCGCAACTCGGCATCCTCTATCAGTCCCAGCCCGACCAATGCTGCAAGCTGCGGAAAGTGAAACCGCTCTTCGCCGCTCTCGAAGCCTACGACATTTGGTTCACCGGATTGCGCCGCGTGCAGTCGCCCACCCGCGCCAACCTGCAAGTTCGCGAGACATTTCCGCTCCCCGGCGGCAAGCAGCTTGAAAAAATCAGCCCGCTCGCCGATTGGACCGACCGTGAAGTCTGGCTTTACGCGCGCGAGCACGCCATCCCGGCCCTGCCGCTCTACGATGCCGGTTACACCAGCATCGGCTGCGAGCCCTGCACCGCCCTTCCTTCCGACCCGGCAAACGCCCGCTCAGGCCGATGGGCCGGGCGAAAGCTGGAATGCGGCATTCATATCGCCGGGAGCCAATGAATGGAATTGCTGGCTGGCTTCGTAATCGCTCTCGCGATCTCGCTGACAGGAGTAGGCGCGGGCAGCATGACCACCCCTGTGCTGATTCTCTTGCTCGGAGTCCGGCCTGCCACTGCCGTCGGAACGGCATTGGCATTTGGCGCTATCGTGAAGCTGATTTCCGCGCCCGTTTACATCCTTCGCCGCGACGTCAATTGGCGCGTTCTTTTGCTGCTGTTTGCGGGCGGCCTTCCCGGCGTCATCGCCGGCAGCCTGCTTCTCAATCGATTCAAAACTGGACCGTACGAACGCCTCTTATACACGGCACTCGGAAGCCTCATTGTGTTGAGCGCCGGATACCATCTGTACCGCGCGTTCCGGCCACAGCATCGAAGCGCTGTCGTAGATCGCTCCCGATTCCTTCCTTGGCTTGCCGTCCCGATCGGTGCCGAAGTAGGTTTTTCATCTGCCGGCGCGGGCGCGCTCGGGTCCCTACTGCTTCTCGGTTTCACCCCGCTCACCGCTCTCGAAGTCATCGGAACAGATCTGTGCTTTGGTCTGGGGCTGTCTTTCGCCGGAAGCGTCATTCAGCTTGGGGCGGGCAACTATGACGCGATACTGTTGCTGAAGCTGGTTGCAGGCGGCGTATGCGGCGCAATATGCGGATCGCTGCTTGCCGGAAAAATCGCGCCACGGCCTCTACGCGTTGGCCTGTTGTTAACGCTCATCCTTCTCGGATTTCAACTGGCGGCTTATACGGCCATCTGACTTGGCTCTGCCGCCGCTAGTAACTGGCTCCTTCAGACGCCGCGCCGTCTTCCTCCTTCAACGACGAGAGCACAAGATAACCCGCCCCCGCCACAATCGCATCTTCAATAATGCCCACCACCGAGTCCGGAACTTGGTATGCTTGCGTCACCCGCTCGCGCAGTTTATATGCAGCAAAGCCCGCGCCGATCGCACTACCTGCTCCAATCAACGCACCGGGCCACCACGGGCGCTTCGCTCTCGCAAAAATCGCGGCCCCGCTGATGCCGCCCGCCACTCCCCTGGCTGCAATCGGGCCGGCTTTCTCGAGCACCTTGCCCGCAACCTTTTCGCCCGTCGAGAGCACGCTCAGAATCTTTGATACGCCGGAATGGTTGAGCAATGCCAGAGGCGATCCTTCCTGCGGAATCAGCCCCATCTCTGAAAATTGGCTGACTACCTTAGGCGGCGACATGGAGCGCATCCCGGCAATCGCGCCCATTACGGCTGCTCCCGCATAAGCGCGCAGGGCGTTTGGAGCCTGTTGCGCGCGAGTGCTGTAGACTTGCGCATCGTTCATAGAGGAATTCTGTCCTTTCCAATCTTTGGATGAAGATAGCGCGATGAATCGTACACGGATTGTTCGCGCGCAACATCCGCCCACGCCCCATACTGTCGGATCTGCGAGAATGTGCTCGTGTTGCCACCGCTCGATCGATACCGCCTGGAAAACGCCAACGATCTCCTGACCCCGGCGCTGCTGATCTATCCCGAAATCGTGGACGCAAATATCGCCGCCACCATCAGAATGGCCGGCAATGACCCCAACCGCTGGCGACCGCACATCAAAACCGCCAAAATTCCTGCCATTGTCGAGTTGATGATGGCCCATGGCGTCCTTCAGTTCAAATGTTCCACCACGCTCGAGCTTCTGGTCGCCTGCCAGTCGGGCGCCGAAGATGTCTTGCTTGCGTTCCCCGTGATGGGCGCAAATGCCGCGCGTGTGAAGGAGATCGCGGCGCGTTATCCCGGAACATCCGTTTCCGTGCTGGTAGAAGATGCCCAACAGGCAGCGGTCTGGAAGAACTCCGGCATCGGCCTTTTCATTGATGTGAATTCCGGCATGGACCGGACCGGTATCGATCCAAAACGGGCTGGCGAAATCCTGGCGTTAGCGCAGGAACTTGGCTTGCAGTTTCGCGGGGTTCATTTCTACGATGGCCACATGTCTGGCATTCCGGCCGCTGAACGCGAGCAGCATGCCCATGAAGGTTACGGCCGTCTGATCCAACTGATTCAACGCCTGGAAGCGAGCGGCATCCATGTTCCCGAAGTAATCACCTCCGGAACGCCCGCCGCCCCCTATGCGATTTCCTACTCCCCTTTCCGCGATGCTGATTTTCTTCACCGCATTTCGCCCGGCACTGTGGTTTTCAACGATACCACCAGCCTGGAGCAACTGCCGGGCTACGGATATCAGCTCGCAGTAGTTGTCCTGAGCACCGTAATCAGCCGCCCCAAAGCCGCAATCATCACCTGCGATGCCGGTCATAAAAGCGTCTCTGCCGATGCAGGTGTTCCCACTTGCGCAGTACTCGACCACCCCAACTGGAAACCGCTGAAGCCGAGCGAAGAGCATCTGCCCATCGAGATTTCCGAAGGCGCCGCGCCAAAGCTTGGCGAAAAAATCTATCTCATTCCGCGCCACGTTTGCCCCACCGTAAACAACTTCGATGAAGCTGTATTCGTGGTTAGAGGACGCGTTCAAAGCACTGCACCGGTGGCCGCACGCGGGCACGAAAGCGCGCTTCGAACCGTGGCGGCAATAAGCGCCTGAATGCTGTTTTCGCAGATCGTCGATACTTCGCGCGCCATCGGCAGTACCACCAAGCGCCTGGAAAAAACCGCTTTGCTCGCCGGCCTGCTCAAGCAACTGCAACCGGAAGAGATCGAAACCGCCGTCGCCTATCTTTCTGGCGCCACGCGTCAGGGCCGCATCGGTATCGGCTACGCTGCATTACGCGAAGCACGCACTGGCGCCGCCGCCGAAGCCACATTGCAAATTCTCGATGTCGATCGCGCTCTGGAGCAAATTGCAACTGTGCGCGGTAGCGGTGCCGACCGAACTCGCCGTGAACTGCTGCGCCGGCTCTTCGAGCAGGCAACCGAAAACGAGCAGCAATTTCTAACCGGTCTGCTGATGGGCGACATTCGCCAGGGCGCGCTGGAAGGACTCATGCTGGATGCCCTGGCGAAAGCTTCAGCCATTTCTGCCGATCGCATCCGCCGCGCCGCCATGATGGGCGGAGGCGTCGCCGCAATCGCCAGTAAAGTTCTCACGCAAGGAGAGGCAGGTCTCCACCATTTCGATATCCAACTGTTCCGGCCGGTGCAGCCCATGCTCGCGCAAACCGCCGAAGATGTAAACGACGCCATCCATCAACTCGGCCAAGCCGCCATCGAGTACAAGTTCGACGGCGCCCGCGTGCAGGCGCACAAGTCCGGCAATGACGTCGTCATCTATTCGCGCGCCCATAACGATGTTTCAGCCGCGATTCCCGAAATCGCCGCCGTCGTGCGTGCCCTCCCGGCTCGCGACCTGATTCTCGATGGCGAAGTTCTCAGCCTGGATGCAAATGGCCGCCCGCTGCCGTTTCAAATCTCGATGCGCCGCTTCGGACGCAAGGTGAACGTTGCGGAACTCCTCGATGAGCTGCCCATGTCGCCGTTCTGGTTCGATCTCCTGTATCTGAACGGAGGCTCCATGATCGACGAGCCGCAATCGCGGCGTTTTGCCGAGCTTGCGAAACTCGCTCCCGCACCCGCGCTCGTGCCGCATCTGGCGACGGCCGACCCAACCGCCGCCGAAGGGTTTTTGCACCAGGCCCTCGCGAGTGGTCATGAAGGCGTCATGGCGAAATCTCCTGAGTCCGCTTACGCTGCCGGCGCGCGCGGCCAGAGCTGGCTCAAAATCAAGCAAGCGCGCACGCTCGATTTAGTCGTTCTCGCGGCAGAGTGGGGCAATGGCCGCCGCCGCGGCTGGCTCAGCAATCTGCACCTGGGCGCCCGCGATACCGAAAAAGGCGGTTTCGCGATGCTCGGCAAGACCTTCAAAGGCCTCACCGATGAGATGCTCGCCTGGCAAACACAGGAATTCCTGAAAATCGAGATAGCTCGCGACGCCTACACCGTCTATATCGAGCCCAAACTCGTGGTTGAAATCGCCTTCAACGAGATTCAGGCCAGCCCCCATTACGCAAGTGGCCTCGCTCTGCGCTTCGCTCGCGTCAAACGCTACCGCACCGATAAATCTGCCGCAGAAGCCGACACGTTCGATACCGTCAAGAAACTCGCAGCGCGAGAGTAACTACGCGCCCGAACCCTCGCGCCGCGCATAATAGCCTTTGCGGGCGCGCACAATCAGATCCTTTCGACCCTTCACTTTGATCTGTACCGTGTGGTACAGCCCATCGTTTTTGAGCGGGTCGGGACGATAGAACAGATTGTACTGGTGCCGCAATTCATTCGCGATGTTCTCAAACGACTGGTTCAGGTCCTTTGCTTCGAACGGGAAAAATGGCACTCCGCCGGTCTGTTCGGCGAAATAGCGCATCACTTTATCGCCATCGGTTTCTATGTGGCTGATATTGGTCGAGATGGTGTAGATAACCGTATCGGCGCGCTGCGCCATTTCGAGCGCCTGATCGCGGCTATAGCGGCTTTCGTTATCCTCACCGTCACTTAAGATCACCATGGCGCGCCGGAATTTATATAGCGGCTGATCCTGCATCAGCTTGTCGCGGCACGCAAAATAAATGGCATCGTATAGCGCCGTGCCGCCGCCCGGCCGCAGGTCTCGGATGGCGTTTTCCAATTTGTGCGTGTCGTTGGTGAGGTCGGCAACCAGTTCCGCGGAGGTGTCGAAGCTGACAATCGTCGCTTTATCCTGGCCGCGCATCACGCTGTTGATGAAGTTCGTTGCGGCCTCCTGCTGGAAATGGAAGCGGTCGCGAATGCTGTTACTGGTATCGATCAGAATCGCCAGCCGCAAGGGCAGATCCGTTTCCGATGTGAATTCGAGAATCGTCTGCGGCTTTTTGTTTTCGAAAACCTCAAAATCATCGCGCCCCAGGTCGGTAACGAATCGCCCGTGCTTATCGGTGACAGTGAACAGCATGTTCACGCGCGTGACTTCCGCGCGAATCGGAGCAGGAGCTTGAGACGGCGCTTGCGGCGGGTTTTGCGGCCGCGAAAAGGACATGGCAGCGCCAAGTGCCAGCACCGCCACCGGGATGACTAACAGCTTCATCGGATGTCTTTATTCTATCCGCGTTTTCGGAGGACCCGCAGAAAATCGCCCAACTCAGCCGGAAGCGGGCTTTCGATCGTCAGCGGCTCACCGCTCCCGGGCAGCTTGAACCGCAGCCGGTGTGCATGCAGGAAGAAGCGGTTGAGCGCGGGCAATCCGGCAATCTGCGCCGGCGCACCGTACAGCTTGTCGCCTGCAATCGGATGATGAAGGCTCGCCAGATGAACCCGAATCTGATGCGTGCGCCCGGTTGCAATCTGCACTTCGAGAAAGCTCAAATCCGGCAGTTCTTCGATCACCCGATAATCGGTTCGCGCGCTGCGCCCGCTTCGAAGTTTTGTTGTCATGCGGGTGCGCCGCACGGGATCGCGCGCAATCGGCGTGGCGATGCGCCCCTGGGACATTTTCATCCGGCCATGTACCAGTGCCAGGTATGTCTTTTCCACCTCCCGGTTGCGGAACTGTGAAGCGAGCGCCTGATGCGCCCGGTCATTCCGCGCCACCACCAGCACGCCGCTTGTTTCTTTGTCGAGCCGGTGGACAATCCCCGGCCGTAAGTCGCTCCAGCCGGTGGAAAGCTTCGTGAACCGGTGCAGCAGTGCGTTTACAAGCGTGCCGCGCGAATGCCCCGCCCCCGCATGCACCACCATGCCCGCGGGTTTATCCACGACAATTACATCTTCGTCCTCATAAAGGATCTGGAGCGGTAAATCTTCCGGAACCGCTTTGAGCGGCGGCAGCTCCGCGGGCTCTACCAGAACATCTTCCCCGCCGCGCAGCAGATAAGAAGCGCGCGAGTGCCGGCCGTCCACCGCGACCCGCTGGTCTTTGATCCAGGATTGAAGCCTCGCCCGGCTGAATTCCGGTAGCCGCTCGTGCAGGAAGGCATCCAGCCGCTTACCTGCATCAGACGCTTCCACCGTGAGGTTCACGACTACATGTTAAGGAGTCGAGTACCCGGCGTGGCCATTCCCGTAGCGCATCTCGCCCGCTTCCACCGGAAACGGCAATGTATTTTCTTTGGGCGGCAGCGGGCAGGTTGCATACGGCGTGAACGTGCAGGGCGGATTATAAGAACGGTTGAAATCCAGATCAACGTGCCCGTCTTTCGGTAGCGGCGTGTTCAGCATCCGGCCTGCCTGATACGTATTGACCTTGTTCGTCGGATCCTTGAAAAGGAAAAACAGTGTGGGGCCTTCGTAGATCGGCCGCAACTGATACTGCTTGCCTTCATAGGTGAATTCAACAATGCCCGGGCTCTCCTGCATCTCCGTCTGCCCAAGAATATTCAGAATGGGAATCTTCTTCGAATCCGGGATGAACTTGGCATCGAAATGAAAAGCCGGATTAATCGGAAAATATTTCATCCCGGTGAAATGCTTCAGTGCCGGGCTGTTCGCATCCTTCGCGCGCACCGCGAGTTTGTCGCCGCGCTTGATAATGAAAAACGAGACCGATCCAACCTGCACCACATCCGGCTTTTCTTCCCGCTTATAGTGCAGCGGTCGGGAGGAACCGTTTTCATCAATAAAGGTCACCTGATCGCCATCCAGATGCAGCTTCCCCGCATGCTCCGGCGCAGAACCCTTCGGCAGGACGAAGTCATTCGAATCCGCAGAGCCGATCGTGTTGTCTCCTGGCTTCAGCCAGAAAAGACCGACCAGGGTGAGCCAGCCGTCCGGTGATCGCAAAGATTTGTCCCGCTGCTGCTGCCATTCGCGAATGGAATCGACATAGGTGCTGGAAGAGGCCATCAGGATAATCCCCAGTAATCCGATCAGCAAGCGGTACATACAGAAATTCTACTCCCGCAGCTCAACAATGGTCGCCCCTGCGCCGCCTTCCGACGTGGGTGCAGGGTAAAACCGGCTGACATGCGGATTCGCGCTCAGATGCTCCCCCACCGCTCTCTTCAAAATTCCCATTCCGTGCCCGTGAATGATTCGGACGCGATTGACCGAGGCGAGCGCGGCGGAATCCAAAAACTTGTCCACATTCTCAATCGCTTCCTCAGCGCGCTGCCCGATCACATTGAGCTCCCGATAAGAAACGTCCCAGCGCGGACCCGCCTCAAAGCGAACATTCGCGGGAAGCCCGCGTTGCGGCCCTTTCTCGGAAACCACTTCCACCACGTCCTCACGCGGCACTTGCATCTTCATCACCCCCGCCTCCACCTCCAATATCCCGTTCTTCAGGAGCCGGCGCACAGTCGCGACCTCACGGATATCTCTCAGCCGCACGCGCGACCCTTCTTCAATTGGCCGCTGCGCGGGAGCAGTTTGAGCGCGGATTTCAGCAGGTGGCGCAAGCGCCTCAGCCGCTTCTTCACGGAATTCGCGCCGCGCTTTGGCAATTTCACGCCGCGCCTGATCGGCTGCCTTACGCTGCTCGCCCACTTCTACGATGCGATCCAAAGTCATTTGCGCGCGCGCCTCGAAATCGGCAACGATGCTCTCTGATTTTTTCTCCCATTCCCGCTGCCGCTGCTGTTCGCGCCGCACCGCCTCGCGTTCGAGTTCGGCCTGTTTGGCCGCAAGTGCCTGCGCGGCTTCTTCCAGTTCTGCCGAGCGTCGGCGGTTCTCTTCAATCTGTCCGTGCAGTTGCGCAAGCAGTTGCTGAAAATCGGCTTGCATGCGCGGCAGAACAGCACGCGCATGGGCCAGTACGGGTTCCGGCATTTGCAGCCGCGTCGCAATATCCAGACCGGCCGATTTCCCGGGCACACCCAGCCGCAGTTCATACGTCGGCTCGAGCGTCGCTTCATTGAAGCCCATCGAAGCATTCAACACACCAGGCGTATGCGCTCCGTAAAGCTTCAGCGGCAGCAGATGCGTTGAGGCGAGGCAAAACGCGCCGCTCTTTCGAAACTCATCAAGAATCGCCACGCCGAGCGCGCCGCCTTCCTCGGGATCCGTGGCGCGGCCGAGTTCATCGAGCAAAACCAGGCTGTCGGGTGTCACCCGCGCCAGCATATCTTTGACGTGCAGAAGGTGTCCGGAAAAACTGCTCAGGCTTTCGGCGATCGATTGCGTGTCGCCAATATCCGCCAGAACATCGTCGAGCAGCGGAAATTCGGCCTCTACACAGGGGACAGGCAGAGCCGCATGTGCCATTAACGCGAGCAGGCCGGTAGTCTTCATCGTGACCGTTTTGCCGCCCGTATTCGGACCGCTGATCAGAAGGCAGCGGCGCTGTTCATCGAGCTCAAAGGAGATAGGAACGATAGGCTTCTTCTGCTTGCGCAGAACGGTCTCAAGCAGCGGGTGGCGCGCTTCGCGCAGTATCAGTTTGCGTTCGCTACGGCTGAAGCGTGGAACAGTCGCATTGTAATCTTGCGCGAAGCCCGCTTTCGCGAAAATACAATCGAGCTCGGCCAGCGTTTCCACCGTACTCGCTATTTCTCCGGCATGCTCGCGCAAAGCAGCGGTAATCTCCGCCAGAATTCGCTCAATTTCGCGCACCTCGTCTTCGCGCAGGCGCACCAGCCGGTTGTTTAGATCGATCGTTTCAAGCGGCTCAACGAAGAGCGTACGGCCGGTTCCGCTCGAGCCGTGAATCACGCCGTCAATACGGCCTTTCTGGCCTACAACGATTGGAACCACATACCGGCCTTCTCGGATCGTGACGAACTCTTCCTGCAGCGTTCCGTCCGCCCGATGCGCGCGAATAAATCGCTCGAGCGATTCCTGTATCCCGCGTTGCTGCCGCTCGATGTCGCGGCGGATGCGGCCGAGCGCGGCACTTGCTTCATCGGACAGGCTGCCGTCGGGCAAAAAGGCTTTTGCATAGCACCGCGCAATGTCACGCAGATCTGCCAGTCCCGCGGCGCGCTGGGCCAGGCGCGGAAACCGGTCTTGAACCGAAAGAAAAATGCCCCGATATTCACCCGCGATCGCGAACGTATGAAACAGATCGAGAATTTCGCGCCCATCGAGCGAAGCGCCTTCCACCTGTAACACCCGAACCGCAGCGTCCACATCGCGCACCTGATCGAAACGCAAGCGCACGGCAGCGCCGCGCCCGGTCTCGACTGCCCCTGAAACTTCTCGCAGGTACTGAATCGCTTCGCCCGCATTGGCCAGCCCGTTTTCGATTGCTACGCGATTCCGGTGTTGATCGAGCGAGAGAACCAGCGCGCGCCCGGCGCCGCTCCCGGCATACCGCGCGACCAGCTCCTTTAACTCGTCAAATTGCAGAAGACCGGCACTGCTGAAGGGCATCGTTATCCTATGGACGCGTCACGTACGGATGCGTGCCAGTATGCGTGCAGCAGGCGCGGATCACATCCCGGGTACCAGCCGTTAGCTTCAGAGTATCGAGCGCGCCGGTATCGAACCATTCGGCGCGTTTCGAATCCGAGCCCGCGCGCAGATCGCCGCCCGTCACGCGGCAATAAAAATCGATCAGCACGTAATGATATTCGCAAGCGCCGGATTCATCCGGCATGATGCGCTCAAATACCGTTGCGATGGAGTCCGCTGTGACCTCCAGCCCGGTTTCCTCCAAAACCTCGCGCGCCAGCGCGTCTTCCAGCCGCTCGCCGGTTTCGACCAGGCCGCCGGGCAAGGACCAGTAGCCTTCCAAAGGCGGTTTGCCGCGCTCCACCAGCAGCACTCGCCCCTGATCGAGAATGAGCGCACCCACTCCCAATAAAGGACGCGCCGAATACCGGCGATCGTCTCGAGCAGCCATACTCAATTGGATGCGCGATCCAGGCGCGCAGATTGTTTGCTGGCCGTTGGGCGTGTTTGCACAATCAAATAGCCGCCAGAACTTCTTCTGCGTGCCCTTCCACTTTCACCTTGGGAAAGATCTTTTTAATTCTTCCGTCCGGCCCAATCACGAAGGTCGTGCGCTCAACGCCCATATACTTCTTTCCGTACATGCTCTTCTCTTTCCATACGCCGTAGGCTTCCGCCGCTTTGTGCTCCACATCGGCAAGCAACGTGAACGGCAGATCGAACTTGTCCTTAAACTTGGCCTGAGCTTTGGCCGGATCGGGAGAAACCCCGACAATCACCGTATTCGCCTTCGTGAACTTCTTCGAAGTGTCCCGAAATTCACACGCCTCTTTTGTGCAGCCGGGCGTATCGGCCTTCGGATAGAAATAAAGCACCACATTCTTGCCCTGGAGCGATGCCAGCTCGAAGTGCTCGCCGGTATCGCTGTCCAGAGAAATGTTCGGCGCCGGATCGCCTTCATTCAACTTCGGCATTCTCCGAGGTTAGCGCGAGAGGCGGAGAACTTGCGAAGCGACCTGATAGAAAGCTTGGTTGAGCGCGCTGGGATTAGCTGCATACGCATAGAAGCCCGCCGGTTTGGTCGAATCGTAAATCGGGCTCCGCGGGTCATTGGCGACGCGCTCGAGGAACGTAGAATCGATGGGCACGTCCGGCGCTCCGTCCAAACCGATCGTGTAGATCATGATGGTGTACGTCGGATCATTGCGAATGGTGGTTGCCTGGTTATCGGCGGCATTGAAGGCGGCCGCCATGACTCCGGGAATCTGCTCGTCATTACGGATCTGCCCCGCATACGGGCCGCTCGTGAACGTATCCGGCGTGCCTTTGTAACCGCTCGATGTACTGTTTCCGTAAGCGTCCGTTGTCGGGATATAGGCCACGTCCTGCCGCCCGTAAATCGATCCGCTTGTGTTGAAAGCGCAGTTATTGAGGACGCCGCCGCTGATCAAGCCGGGAGCGGAATTGATGGCCACACTGTCGGCGGTATCGTAGACCCCACCCGTATAACCGGTGCTGCTAGGCGTTGAGCCGGGTGACAGCAGAATGGTGAAGCCGCCCGCAAGCGTCACACCGTTGTAATTCTGACCGCCCCACCAACTCCAGGTCCCGCACGTGCTGGCATTCACCGTTGTAGAGGACCAGGGCGAATAGAAGCTTCTTCGGGTGTCGCTTTGCGTTTTGATCGGCCAACTGGTTTCCACAATCTCATTAGGCTGGCCGTCCGTAAACAGCACAATGACGTTTAACGCGCTGACCAAACCGGTACTTTGAATCGATTGATAAGCAACGTTAAGCGCTTGCGCAGTGCTGGTCGCGCCGGTGCAAGATATTGTGCCGATTACCGAACTCAGGCTGGGACTACTGCTCTTGAAATGGGTGGTCGGGGCGTAATCGATGGGGTTGGTATTCGCCGTAGTCGAGAAAGTAACCAGCCCGAGCGTGTCAAATCCGTCCGTAAACATGCTCACAAAGTTTTGTGCGGCCGCAATCATCGTCGGGCAAGCATTGCTGCCCGTAGGCGCCGGTCCCATAGAACCCGAGCGATCCAGGACCAGCACCAGATTCAAGTTTCTTCGCGAAGACTGGGCGACGGCTGAAATCGTAATGGAGTTTTTGCCCAGCAGCCGCATGAAGTACAACGGAACCACCGCCGAAGCCGACACGTTGACCTGTTGGGTCGCCGTCTGCGTCGGCTGGACCGTCACTGTGGGCGTGCCGCCTACCACCGTGGTCCCGAGCCATCCGCTCGGGTAATTGGCGGCAAACCATTCCTGGGCGACAGTTACTGCCGTGCCCGTATTTTGCGCCTGAGTTTCATAGACGTTAATGGAGCGGCCGGCCGCCAAGGCCGCAGCATCCACCGCCGAAGACAGCTTCGTTCGAACCCAAAAAACGACTGCCCCATCAATCGCCAGGCCCAACAACGGGAGGAGTACGAGCGTCACCAGGAAGGAAAAAAGCAACAGCGACGCACCACGCTGTTTTCGTTGCCGCCAGCCGCCGGGTCGTTGCCGCAGGCTTCCCATTCCATTGAAGTAGTAGGCCGGCTTGGAGCGCGCTCTCACCATCCCGGAAATCAGGAGTCTTATCGGCTGGAAGTCGGAGTTTTGCGGAATTTCGCGCAGCGCACCGGATTGATGATGATAAACGTATAAAATTAGTTGACAACGATACGCGCATATTCTATGATGAAGATGTATCCAGGAATGGATCAGGAGGATTTCAAACCCTATGCCAATGATTCGCTACAACCCTTTCAATACCGAAACAGACGAGTATCCCGGTCTTCGCCTGTTCCAGGACTCGCTCTCGCGACTATTTAGCGAGCCAGCTTCCCGGCCGTGGACCCCTCCGGTAGACATTTTCGAAACCGATAACGAACTGGTGCTCAAGGCCGACGTTCCGGAGATCGATCCCAAGAACGTGTCCATCCAGCTCGAAAATGGCACCCTGACATTAAAAGGCGAGCGCAAGTTTGAAGAGCAGAGGAACGGAAAAGGTTTTCATCGCATCGAGCGCAGCTACGGCACCTTTACCCGCGCCTTCAGCTTGCCGGATACGATTGACGGCGAGAAAGTGAAGGCCGACTACAAGAATGGCGTGCTCACCATTACCCTTCCCAAGAAGGAGATGGCCAAGCCGAAGACCATCAACGTCGAAATTAATAATAACTAAGCAGTGGCCCGGCGCGGCACGGTTACCCAACCGTGGCGCGCCTTTTGTTTTGCCGCCTCGAAACCTTGCCAGGGTTCCTGCCGATCATAATATATGGTCGGAGGAAACGCCACGTCCACGTCTCTGAAATTCTGCCTCGCGCTTCTGGTTTGCCTTCTGGCAGTGCAACCGCTGCTTTCCTACTCCGTCCTGACGCACGAGGCTCTGGTAGATGCACTCTGGTCCGTCAAGCTGCGCCCGTTACTGCTTGCGCGCTTTCCCAATGCCACTCCGGACGAGCTGAAGAAAGCTCACGGCTTTGCCTACGGGGGCGCCATTATTCAGGACATGGGCTACTACCCGCACGGCAGCCCCGAGTTCAGCGACCTGACGCACTACGTGCGCACGGGCGATTTTATCGTGGCGCTGATCAATGATTCCCAGGATTTAAATGAGCTGGCGTTCGCCCTGGGAGCGCTCTCCCACTATATGGGTGATCTCGACGGGCACCGCTTCGCCACCAATGTGGGCGAGCCAATGCTCTATCCGAATTTGCAGAAGAAGTACGGCAATTTCATTACTTATGAACAGAACCCGCCGGCGCATTTGAAAACCGAGTTCGGATTCGACGTCCTGCAAGTGGCCGAGGGCAACTTCGCTCCGCAGGCTTATCACGACTTCATCGGGTTCTATGTTTCGAAAACGGTCTTGCAGAAGGGTTTTCGTGACACCTACGGGCTCGAGCTGCAGGATGTTTTTAAAGATTTCGACCGCGCCGTAGAATCCTACCGCCGCAATGTGAGCAAAACGATCCCCACGGCCACGCGCGTCGCCTGGGCCCAGAAACAGGATCAAATTAAAAAAGCGGAGCCGGGCATGACCCGCCGCCGGTTCGTTTTCGTCATGAGCCGCTCGAGCTACGAGCGCTATTGGGGTAAACAGTATGACCGGCCTACGCTCGGCGATCGCATTCTCGCCTTTATCCTAAAGCTGGTGCCGCCCATTGGGCCGCTGAAAGCTCTGCGCTTCAAAATGCCCACACCCCCGGTCGAAAATCTCTTCATGCAGAGCTTCGTCCGCGCAACCTCTCAGTACCACTCGGTGCTGGATCAAAACCAAGCCAGTTCGCTGCATCTGGACAACAGGAACTATGACGTAGGCGTGGTCACACCCGCCGGAACCTATCGCCTCGAAGACAATATTCAGGCGTATTGGCTGCATAAGCTGGCGGAAAAGAATTTCACCACGATAACGCCCGCCATTAAGGAAGAACTATTGGAGTATTACGGCAAACTGGACGCGCCGATTGCGACCAAGAAGAAAAAGAGAGAATGGAAGCAGCTTCTCGCGGAGTTGCAGGCGCTCAGGAACGAACCGGCCGTGGCCGCCGCGAACGCAGCGGGCGACTCGCGATAACGCCCCGGCTCTTTACCCCCTAAAAAATCTCAACGATTCAGTCCATTCGCTGGTCTTTGTGTGTGAAGATCGCTCGTGAATGCCGGAAATGGTGCAGCAGATTGCTTTAGGAGAGCCCACGCTGGCCCTCGATGATGCAACCGACAGTGCGCAAGAGCAGTTCGCGGCGCTTGTCCGGCGGCAATCGCGCTTCGTCTTTCGGGTCGCCTACTCGGTTCTCCGGAATGCGCATGATGCCGACGACATCGTACAGGAAACATTTCTGAAGCTGTACCGCAGGCGTGCCTGGAAAACCATCGCCGATGAGCGGGCTTTTTTGGCGCGGGTGGCCTGGCGCCTGGCGGTGGAACGCGCGCGGGCGAAGCCGGCCGGGCAGGGTTCCGCGGAACACGTCTCGCCGCAACAAACACCGGAACAAGAGGCGATCCGCGCCAATCAGGATGCCATGGTTCAGGCGCTGGTGAATGCCCTGCCCGAGCAGCTACGGCTGCCGCTCGCGTTATCGACTGTAGAAGAACTGCGCTCCCATGAGATTGCGCAAATCATGGGGATTCCGGAAGGCACCGTGCGGAGCCGGATTGCCCGCGCGCGACAGCTTCTGAGAGAAAAATTGGCCGTATTGATGGAGGGCCATCATGTCTGATCGGAATCAGCTTGACGAAATCTTGGACCGAGCCTTGGGCCGTTATTGCGATGCCGAGCCGCGGGAGGGATTGGACGGCCGGATTCTAGAGCGAGTTCGTGCCGCAAAACGTTCGGCAGCGACAGGTTGGATCTGGGCGGTTGCGTGCGCGGCGGTGCTGGCGATTGTGGCTAGCCTCTACGTGCCGACCAACGGGAAAACACCGAAACCATTCGAGCCCGCCGTAGCTCCGCTGGTTACTGCGACCCCGCCGGTGCGATGGTCTTTCGACGTGCATTATCACCCAATAAGAAGAAGGACAGCGCGCAGGGAGTTGCCCAAGCTCCCGGATTTTCCTTCACGAACTCCCTTGACGGCTGAAGAACGAGCGCTGCTCCAGTTTGTGAGCGAGTCACCGAAGGAAGCCGTGAAGCTGCTTTCCGATTGGCAACAAAAAGCGGCACAGCCGATTCAGATTGAACCGATCCAGATTGTGCCGTTAGAGAGCGGGGATTCCAATACTAAGGATGCGGAGGGAAAAGGTGCGGAAAATTAGAAGAACAATCGGTTTGAGTCTGTTGATTGCGGCGGCCGCGTCGGGCGTATGCCTGGCCCAGGACAAGCAAGACAAGCAGGACAAAAAGACGCAGGACATGCTCACGCAGGCGCAGGAATTGCTCGAACTTCGCCAAGAGCTGAAGGATATGAAGGCCGTTAAAGCCGAACCGAAATTCTACAAGCTCACATTCGTGGTCAAGGAAATGGACGGAGGCAAAGTAGTCAATGCGCGAAGCTATTCGATGCTGGTCTCGACTACGTCGAATAACTCCATCCGGTCAGGTGAAAAAATTCCGATTACCGTGGAGAGCATGACCCAAATCTTTGATGTGGGAACCAACGTGGATTGTCGCAACGTCCGGCCGATACAAAATGAGCTGTCGATGGATGTCACAGTAGATGCATCCGGCATCGCGCAGGAGACCCCTGCAACAGCTCGGCCCGTCATACGAAGTTACCGCTGGAACGCAGGCGTTCTGATTCCGCTAAACAAGCCGACCGTGATCTTTTCCTCAGATCACGTTTCAGATAAAGGTCAGATGCAGGTGGAGCTTACGGCGGCGCCGGTTCAGTAATCACTTCACCGGGTACCTATTGCGGGCGAGCCAGCCACTTGACGCTTTGGGGATCGCTGTTCTGGCAGCGGACCGTATCGGTCACGCCGGATGAGATATCGGCGCAGGCGTTTTCGCGGCCTGAACGCAGCGCCGCATCTTCGCTTCTGGCTGAGACCGTTTTACACGCAGTCCGTCCCTGGTATGCCATGCATACTTCTACGCGATAGCGCGGCCCGTGGAGCGTTGAGTAGGCGATGAGGGCAAGGAAAGCAGCGATAAAAAGTACGACGACGATGCCGATTTTCAGACCGCGGCCGCCTCGGTAAAGAAATTGCCCATACTGCGAAATTTTTCGTAGCGCTGCTCAATGAGATCTTCGGGCGAAATCGGCGTAAGCTCCGCCAAAGCGCTTCTCAACGTCTCGCGCAAAGCCTGAATGGCCGCTTCGGGTTGAAGATGCGCGCCGCCGGGCGGCTCCGGAACAATGCCATCGATCAGTTTCATCTCCAGTAGATCGCTGGCGGTCATGCGCAGCGCGGCCGCCGCTAGCGGCGCTTTACCTGAATCGCGCCAGATAATAGCAGCACAGCTTTCCGGTGCGATGACGCTGTAGTAGGCATTCTCGAGCATGTAGACGCGATTGGCGACGCCGAGCGCCAGCGCGCCGCCGCTGCCGCCTTCGCCGATGACGAACGTAATGATGGGGCTTTCGAGGCGCGCCATCTCGCGCAGATTGTAGGCGATGGCCTCGGCCTGGCCGCGCTCTTCGGCATCGATGCCGGGATAGGCGCCGGGCGTGTCCACCAGAGTGACAATGGGGCGGCGGAATTTCGCAGCCAGCCGCATGAGCCGCAAAGCCTTGCGATAGCCTTCGGGCTTCGGCATGCCGAAGTTGCGAAGAAGTTTTTCCTTCGTATCGCGGCCCTTTTGCTGCCCGATGATCATGACCGGCCGGCCCTCAAAGAAGCCCATGCCGCCGATGATCGATTTATCGTCGCCAAAAAACCGATCGCCGTGGAGCTCGTCGAAGCTGGTGATCAATCCGTTGATGTAATCGCGTGTATGCGGGCGTTTCGGGTGACGCGCGAGCTGGACGCGCTGCCAACTGGGGTTGTCGAGCGGCGCGGCGGCAGAATCGGTAGCCGGGGCCGGCGCGTCGCTTTGATATTCGGAGGTTTGTTCGTCAGCCATGAATCAGCTCGCCAGAACTTCCATGCATTCCGGGCCGCAAATCTTTTCGAGTTCCGCCTTAAACTCGCGGTCGGGGCGCACTTTGCGTTCGACATCCAGTATTACCGAAAAGTCGCGGGGTTTTTCGAGCCGCAGCCTGACTTCCGTAGTGCCGCTCTTGCGCACAAACAGCTCGTTCAAAGCGGTCGCCTTTTCCGCCGATTCGTCCTTGAGCCAGATCCGGATCGAAATGAGCGAGGGCAGATTGACTCGGGCATCCTCCAACTTGACCATTTCCTGGATAGAAAGTTTCGGGGGGCCGCTTTCTTCCGGCAGAACATTGGCGCGGACGAATACTGCGGTGTCTTCCTTGAGGGCCGGCAGCAGTTCCTCATAGCGGTTGGCGAAGACCATGGCATCGGCCGTGCCGCGGCCGTCGTCGATTTTGAGCGAGGCCCAATATTTACCATCCCGATTGGTCTTGCGAACAATATTGGTCAGCAGGCCGCAAAGCGCGACGGGCGTGTTCTTTTCGAGATCTTCCAGCTTGTCGGTGAAGTGCGTGGCGAGATCGGCGATCTTGTCGCGGTACTTGTCGAGCGGATGGCCGGAGACGTATATGCCGAGCATCTCTTTTTCCCCGGCGAGCTTTTCCTCCATGGTCCAATCCGGCAGATTGGCGAGCGGCATCTCATGCTTTTCCTCTTCAAGCGCCATGCCGAAGAGCCCATGCTGCCCCATAGCGCGGTCGCGACCCACGCGAAGGCCGGATTCAATGGCGCGGTCGAGCGCTTCCCAAAGTTGCGCGCGATTGGCGCGAGTGGAATCGAGGGCGCCTGCTTTGATCAGGCTTTCCATCACACGCCGATTGATGCTGCCCAGGTTGACTCGCTCGCAAAATTCATAGATCGATGGAAACGGGCCGCCTTGTTGACGCGCGGCAACGATGGCCTCAATGGCTCCGTGTCCCACGTTCTTCACCGCCCCCAGGCCGAAGCGGATGGCATCGCCGGCAGGCGTGAAGTGAAGATCGCTTTGGTTGACGTCGGGCGGCAGGACGCGAATGCCCATCTCGCGGCACTCGTTGATGTACTTCACCATTTTGTCCATATTCCCGGCTTCTGAGGTGAGCAGGGCGGACATGAATTCGACGGCATAATGCGCTTTGAGATAGGCGGTGACGTAGGCGAGATAGGCGTACGCGGCGGAGTGGGATTTGTTGAAGCCGTAGCCGGCGAACTGCTCCATCAGGTCGAAAATCTTGGCAATCTTCTTCGGTGGAAAACCTTTGGCGGTTGCGCCGGAGATGAAGCGGTCGCGCTGCTGCGCCATCTCATCGGCTTTCTTCTTGCCCATGGCGCGTCGCAGAATGTCGGCATCGCCGAGCGAGTAGCCCGCGAGCTTATTGGAGATCTGCATCACCTGCTCCTGATAGAGGATGACGCCGTATGTTTCCTCGAGGATCTCTTTCAGCTCCGGCAGATCGTAGACAATTGGCTTGCGGCCATGCTTGCGATCGATGAAATCGGGGATCATGCCGCCTTGAATCGGGCCGGGACGATAGAGAGCGTTCAGCGCGCAAAGGTCTTCGATGCGGTTCGGCTGGTAGCGGCGCAGGATGTCCTGCATCCCGGGAGATTCGAACTGGAAGACGCCGCTGGTGAACCCCGTGCTGAAGATCTTTTCGTAGGTTTGCGCGTCATCGAGCGGCAGATCCTGCAAATCGATTTTGACGCCCCGGTGTTTCTCGATCAATCGCTGCGCCTCTTCCACGATGGTCAGGGTGGTGAGGCCGAGAAAATCCATCTTCAGCAGGCCGAGTTTTTCGAGCCCCAGCATGTCGTACTGGGTCACGATTTCCTGCTTGTTGGTGACAAATAGCGGCACCAGCTCGCGCAGCGGAACGGAAGAGATGACGACTCCGGCGGCGTGCATGCCGGCGTTACGGCACACACCTTCGAGCTTCATGCTGATATCGAGAACTTCTTTGACGCGCGGTTCTTTGGCGATCACCCCTTTGAGCTCAGGATCTTCGATTGCCTGCTCGAGCTTGATGTTGAGCTGCCTGGGAACGAGCTTCGAAATGCGGTCCACTTCGGCGAAGCTCATATCGAGCACGCGGCCCACATCTTTAATGGCGGCCTTGGCGGCGAGCGTGCCGAAGGTGATGATCTGCGCAACCTGTTCGCGGCCGTATTTCTCGGTTACGTACTGGATCACCTCGCCGCGGCGGTTGGTACAGAAGTCGATATCGATATCGGGCAGGCTGATGCGTTCTGGATTCAGAAACCGCTCAAACAGCAGCCCGTATTCGAGCGGATCGATGTCGGTGATCTCCATCGCGTAACCCACAATGCTGCCGGCTGCCGAGCCGCGTCCGGGACCTACCGGAATCCCTTTCTGGCGGGCGAAGCGGATGAAGTCCCAGACGATCAGGAAGTAGCCGGAAAACTTCATCTGCTGGATCATGCGAATTTCGAGTTCCAGCCGCTCGATGTACTCCGGGAGATCGTGCTTGAGCCGGCCCTGGGCCCGTAGCGCTTCCAGACGCGGACGCCGCTTTTGGAAACCCTCGCGCGCGACATACGCGAAATAGGTATCGATCGTGTGCCCTTCGGGAACATCGAAGCGCGGGAACGGGTCTTTTACTTTTTCGAGCTTGACGTGGCAGCGCTGGGCGATGTCCCAGGTGCGGTCGAGCGCGTCTTCCACCTCGCCGAACCGCTCCATCATCTCGGCGCGCGACTTTACGAAGAAATCGGGCGTGGCGAAGCGCATGCGGTTGGGGTCCGACATGGTCTTCCCCGTTTGGATGCAGAGAAGAATTTCGTGCGCGCGCACATCGTCGTGCGTGAGATAGTGCGCATCGTTGGTCGCCACGAGAGGGATGCCGGTATCAGCGGAAAGCCTGTGAACCAGCGGCATCACCGTTTTGTCGGCATCGAGGCCATGGTCCTGCAGTTCGAGGAAAAAGTTGTTGCGTCCGAACAGGTCAACGTATTCGTTGGCGAGCTGCTTCGCCGCTTCGTATTTGCCCGCCAGCAGCGTTTCGTTGATGTCACCGCGGAGGCAGGCTGACATGGCGATCAAGCCTTTTGAATGCCTCGCCAGCAGATCTTTATCGATGCGCGGCTTGTAGTAAAAGCCGTCGAGATAGCCGGTCGAGACCAGATTGATGAGGTTCTTATACCCTTCCTGTGTTTCGCACAACAGGACGAGGTGGTTATAGCGATCACTATCGGACCGGCTCTTGTGACCCTGCTGCGAGACATACACTTCGCAGCCGATTACGGGATGGATGCCGTTGGCATTCGCTTCGCCATAGAACTCGATGGCGCCGAACAGATTGCCGTGATCGGTCATCGCGATGGCCGGCATATTCTGGCGCCGGGCGAGCGTCATCAGCTTTTTGATATCGCAAGCGCCATCCAGCAGAGAGTAGTCAGTATGGCAGTGGAGGTGAACGAACGGACGTTCGGACATGCGGCTTTCAGTTTTTAGGCGAGCGGGGGATCTCCCTTATAGTTTAGCGGTGCGGAACCATTGCGTAACGACAAATTCATAGAGTTGCAACAGCTCTCGAATAACCTTTGGGAAAGTATGGCGAAAACCATAAACCTGTTTCTATTTTGCGCGCCGCTACTGGCGATGCGAATGCTAGCCGCCGATAGCGCGGCCGTGCCGGGGGCGCAAGATCTGCAGAGGCTGCGCGAGCAGATTGCAAAGCAGCAGGAAGAGATCAAAAGACTACAAGCGTCACTCGAAGAGCAACAGCGAATGCTCGACAAAGCAATGGCGACATTATCTGCAATTCCAGCGACGGCGGTGAACGTGGCGCCGGTAGCATACAATTTGCCGCGCGCTCAAAAGCCAGAAGCTGCGCCGCCTTCGCCGCTTGCAATCCGTTTGGGAAACACCGAACTGACGCCGCTCGGATTCATGGACATGACATTCTTTGCGCGCTCGACGAACGTAGGCAGCGGCATCGGTACAAACTTCTTCGGTATTCCGTACAACAACGCAGCCGGCGGCAAACTGTCTGAGACAAACTTTTCAGCGCAGAACTCACGCGTGGGGTTCCGCGCGGATTCGAATGTGCTGGGCGCGAAAGTGCTGGGCTATCTCGAGGCTGACTTTCTGTTCAACAACAATTCGAACAGTTTTCAGGTGACCAGCAACTCAGCGGGACTTCGCCTGCGCAATTACTTTGTGGATGTGCAGAAGGGCGGATTCGAAGTGCTGGGCGGGCAGGACTGGAGTTTTCTCACGCCGAATCGAAAAGGGCTGTCGCCGCTCCCGAGCGATATTTTCTACACGCAGGATATAGATACGAATTACCAGTTGGGCCTGGTCTGGTCGCGGGCTCCTCAGTTCCGCTTCATCGCGCATCCGAGCGATGATTTTGCATTCGGGGTGGCGCTCGAAAACCCGCAACAATATATCGGCGGCGGCGCGGGATCTTCGACAGTGACATTGCCCGCGAACTTGAGTGGCGCGCTTGCGAGCCAGTTCCAATCAGGGCAGAGTACGGCCGGGATTCCGAATCTTTTTCCGGACATCATCGTCAAAGCGGCTTACGACGGGCATGCGGGAGACAAGCTGGATCACGTGGAGGCCGCCGGCCTGATTACTGGATTTCAGGATTACGTTCCAAGCACAATCACGACGGCTGTTTCCGGAAAGCACACAGCGATCGGCTTTGGCGGCGAGGTGAATTTCAGCCTCGAACTCGTGAAGAATTTCCGCGTCGTTTCAAATAATTTTTGGACGCAGGGCGGCGGGCGCTACATCTTTGGCGCGGCGCCCGATTTGGTAGTTCGTCCGGACGGCAGCATTTCGCCGCTACACGCAGGATCGACGGTGGACGGCTTTGAAGCACAAGTGACGCCGAAGTCTTTCTTCGCAGCCTACTACGGCGGCGTGTATATCGGCAGAGATGTTGTCTTCGACAATACTGCCGGCCGGCCGGTATACGCCGGCTACGGTTATCCAGGTTCGAATCAAGCCCGCAGCGGCCAGGAGATCACGTTCGATTGGATTCAGACTTTATGGAAGAACCGGAACTACGGCGCGCTCGCATTGATCAATCAATATTCGTATCTCTGGAAAGATCCCTGGTCGATTCCGGCGGGAGGTCCCAAGCAGGCGCATTCCAATCTGATCTACGTGAATCTGCGGTACACGCTGCCGTAGCCGTCTTTATTTCGCCGCCTTTTTCCGCGGCCGTTTTGCGGGCTTGGCCTGCGCGGCGGCAGCAGCATCGGAAGCGCCGATCCGTTCCAGCGCATCTTCGAGCCGCTGGCCGCCTTGAAGCACGGGAGCAAAGAGATCACCGACGCGCTGAAAGCGCTCGATTGCATTATCGATGCGGAAATCGGTGGGAGCGAGCCCGCGCTTCACTTCTTTCCAATCGAGCGGCGTGGCGACCGGCGCGCCGTCGTAAGCGCGCACAACGTACGGGGCCGCAATTGTTTTCCCGATTCCGATTTGGAGATAGTCGAAATACACTCTGCCTTTCTTGCGCTTCTCGACGCTTCTCGGCGTGGTGAACAGGTCCGGCTCGCGGTCAAGCGCCAGATGCGACAGCAGTTCTGCAAAGCTGCGCACCTGCTCGTAGGTGTAAACGGGATCAACCGGCACATAGATGTGCATGCCATCGCCGCCGGTGGTTTTCGGATAGCCTTTCAGGCCGACGTCGTTGAGTACTTCGCGAACGAGCAGCATGGCCTCGATGATCTGGTCGAAGGATGTGTGGACCGGATCGAGATCGAGCAGAATCCAATCCGGATGTTCGAGATTGCCGGCGCGGCTCATCCACGGGTTTTGATCGATGCAGCCGAGATTCACCAGGTAAAGCAGGCTGGCGCGGTCTGAGGCGATCGGATAGTGATTCACTTTCGAACCATGTTCGGTGATCGGCTCGCAGCGCATCCAATCCGGAAAATGAGAGGGCGCGTTCTTTTGGAAGAAGAATTCTTCGGCGATGCCGTTCGGGTAGCGCTTCATTGAAAGCGGCCGGCCGGCCAGATGCGGCAGCAGCCAGGGCGAAACCGCATCGTAGAAGGCCAGCAGATCGCGTTTCTTCCAGCCGTCTTTGGGAAAGAAGACCTTGTCTAAATTTGTGAACTTCAGCCGGTGGCCATCAACTTCGACGATTGCTTCACGCCCGCTCAAGTCGAGCGAATGAGTCTCTCTTACGAGAGCAGTCTTTGGCTGTTCGGGCAGCGCGGCAGTATCGGCCGGCAACTCTCGACTTACCTCTTCGGGCTTTTTGTCCTCGCGCAATCCGATGAACACAGGGGCACGCAGCACGCCGTCGCGTGTCCACTCCAAAAAGCGGACCTGGCAGACGACTTCCGGCTTCACCCAAGTCACGTCCTTGAGGCCTTCGCGAATTTTGGGTTTTTCGGGAAACGGCATCGTCTTTGTCACAAGCGGCTTCAGGCGCTCATAAATCGCCTTCATTTTTTTCTGATCGAAGCCGGTACCGACCTGGCCGGCATGGCGCAGCTTGCCGTTTTCGTAGAACGCAAGCACGAGCGCGCCGAAGTACTCGCGTTCGCCCTTGGTAAAGCCGGCGATAAGGAACTCCTGCTCATTGACGACTTTTACCTTCAGCCAGCAGGTGGAGCGGCCAGCCTGATAGGTGCTGCGCCGGTCCTTGGCGAGTATGCCCTCGAGCTTCATCTTCTGCGCGGCTTCGAACATCTGCTCTCCGCCGGTCTCATACGTTTCGGAGATGCGGATGTGCTGGTTGGGCGTGACGAGCGTTGCGAGCAAGCGCTTGCGATCTTCGAGTGCGACGCCGCGCACGTCATAGCCATCCACGTAAAGAACATCGAAGAGAAAAAGAACGGCGGGAGTGGTTTCGGCGAGCCGGGGCACAGCCGAAGCGTTGGCAGCGATGCGCGGCTGAATCAGTTCAAATCGCGCCCGCCCCTCTTCATCCAGCACGCAGATTTCACCATCGAGCCAAGCCGTTTTGGCGTTGACTTGCGCAGGCAGATCCGCGAGTTCCGGGTATTGACCTTCGCAGCGATTCCCGCGACGCGATTGAATCTGCAGCTTGCCGTTGTGGATCAAGCAAAGTGCGCGAATGCCATCCCATTTAATCTCGTATAGCCATTGCGAGCCGGTTGGCGGCTTGCTTACGGCCGTCGCGTTCATGACTTCCATTTCTGCCGGAAGAGAGGCTTTCTTTGCGCCCGGCAGAGCGGCTATTTTCAACCGCTCGATTTCGTTTGCGATCTCATCCTGCGTGCGCTTGGTGGCAACGCTCCAGGCGAACTGATTGATGTCGTAGCCGGGGACGGCGAACTCGTCTTTCTTTTTGATCAACAGCCATTCGTTGCCCTTGCCGGCGCGCTTCATGTGAACGATGGCAAAGGCGCCATTCAGCTTGGCGCCATGCAGCGCGAATTTGAAGTCGCCGCGCTCGAGCTGTTGCTCTGCGGGCAGGTCATCCAGTACTTCGTAGGTGCCCTTGTCCCAGAGCATCACGCTTCCGGCGCCGTAATTTCCGGCCGGGATGTTTCCTTCGAAGGCGCCGTAATCGAGTGGATGATCTTCCACTTTCATGGCGAGCGCTTTTCGCGCCGGATCGAGGCTTGGACCTTTCGGCACAGCCCAGCTCACCAGGACACCGCCAACTTCGAGGCGGAAATCGTAGTGGAGATGAGTGGCATCATGCCGCTGCACGCAGAAGAAGCCGCCGTAGGTTTTACCCTTGGCTCGCGGCTCGGCGGGTTTGGGTTCCGGCGTCTGGTTAAAATGGCGCTTGCGCGCGTATTCTTTCAGCCCCATGGCTACGCTTCAATATTCGCCTAGCAGCGGTCAGCGATCAGCTCTCAGCGGTCAGCTAATAAGGAAAATGTTTTTTACCTTTAAAAGCTGAGGGCTGATTGCTCCATTCAAGCTGCCATTTGGGCGAAGTTTTTGACGAAGTCAGGGCCTCCGAAGCGCTCCATTTGCGTTGCGGCGCGGATGCCGGCGGCGATGGCGTTCGATTGTGCCTGCTCGGCACGGGCTTTGGCGGTGGCGACTTTGAACGGATGGAGCTCGGCGCGACGGGTTTCTTCGGCTTCTTCGCGTTTCCGGCGAACAAAGCCAATTTCGGACTTTTCTCTTTCTTTTCTGAGGTTTAGCAGGGCATTCAGAGCGCGGTGGAAGAGCCGGTCCTGGTGCGCCTCGATCAATGTGAAGCGTTCCAGGTCGGCCAGGATATCCACTTCCATCTGATTTTTCGC
>JAJPJN010000174.1 GCA_021324185.1 Terriglobia bacterium
CACTTCAGCAACCATGCCGCGCCAATTTGCGCGTGAGTTCTCCCACAGTGCATAGGCTCCGGAGCATGCGGTTAAGACTAGGCCAAATGAGACAACGGAACGAAGCCAGCGAAAATTAGGTACGTGCCGAACTTTCAGCGCGGGCACCTGCACATTTTGCAGCTCCTGCTGGCCCGGCATCAAGGGTTCGGGCATCCTGCCCGCGGCCTCTTTCACAGCAGCCGCGATGGCCTCGTAGTCGAGTTTAACCTTGCCTGCGAATTGCCGGACAAAACTTCTATAAAAAAAAGGAGAACTGATCTGCGAGAGGTCATCGGCCTCAATCGCCGCCAGATTCTTTACTGTAATGCGCGTGTCAGCGCTTATTTGCTCGAGCGAGAGGCCCAGTCGGATACGCGCGTCGCGGAGCTTTTGGCCAACGGACTCCATAGATAGCCCAGGTGGTATAGAAATAGCAAAGTTATAATACAACAGTCTTTTCGGCTAAAGCGGCGGTTCGGAAGAGGTTTTTTGCCGGTCGGAAATAGGATCAACTCCCAAAATTACTAGTGCCACCAAAAGTTAATTCGCTCACATCATTTCGAAGTTTATTGAAAGCGCAGCTTACCACCTCCCGGTGCTGGCGATGGGCGCTGATCGCCTGCGGATTGCCGCTTATGGCCGCCAATTCGGCCTTCGTTCAGCGGACAGCAGGCTCTTCAATATACCCAGAAGGCAACGGCGTTCGGAGAGCGGCCCTCGGGTTCCGAAGCAATTTCCAAGCTGCAAGCCTGGATTGTGAGCGAGTTGAAACCGCTGGGCGGACAAATCGAACTTGATTCCTTTACCGGACATACTCCGACAGGCCCGGTGCCAATGGGAAATATCATCCTGAAATTGCCCGGCACGTCTGGGAAGGTCGTGGTTGTAAGCGGGCATTACGATACCAAGCGAATTCCGATGGTGCACTTTATCGGCGCCAATGACGCCGGTTCTTCGACCGGGTTCCTGATTGAGTTCGCGCGTGTAGCGGCGAAAATGCATCACCCAGACGATCTCTACATCGTGTTTTTCGATGGCGAAGAAGCCGTTGGCGAATGGACCGATACCAACAGCCGCTATGGCAGCCGGCACTTGGTCGAAAAGTGGTCCTCAGATGGAACGCTCTCACGCATCAAGGCGCTGATCAATGTGGACATGATTGGAGACAAGGATCTCGATGTTCTCAATGATCAGAACTCCTCGCCGTCACTGCGCGATTTGGTATTCAAGGTCGCAGCCAAGCTGGGTGATTCAAAATATTTTCTGAAGCAGCCAAACGGGATAGATGACGACCATATCCCATTCGTGAATGCAGGCGTCAACGCCGTTGACCTGATCGACTTCGACTACGGGCCCCAGAACAGCTACTGGCATAACGAGAAAGACACGATGGACAAACTCAGCGCCCATAGTTTGCAGGTCGTGGGCGATGTGGTTTTAGGCGTGGTCAAAGAGCTGGAGGGGCAGGGCTCATAGACTTACGGATGCAGAATTAATTTCTGCACGCGCCAGTTCAGAAGTTCTGCAACGTAAAGCTCGTTTTCAGAAGGGCAAGCCAATTCGTGAATCCATCCGAACTGTTTCGGCTGGCGCCCTGACCGGCCAAGCATTCCTAAAACTTTGCCGTCGAGAGACAATTTATAAATTCGGCCTGGAAATGCATCCGCGCTGTAGAGATACTGGTGCGGTCCTGGCGTAATGCAGATGGCCCAAGGTGCGCCCGGCTGCATTGTGCCCGTGGTTGCCGGCCCGGGACGATTGCCCATCCACGGCTGCGCATTCTCGGGAGCGGGAACATCAATGCGAATTTCGCGCAGAAACGTTCCATCGGGATCGAACACCTGGATGCGGGCGTTACCGCGATCGGCTACATAGATATTGCCCTGCGCATCCGCGGCAATGCTATGCGGCGTGTTAAATTCGCCTGGATTCCTACCAGGCGTTCCCCACTGCTTTACCCACTCGCCGTTCTTATCGTATTTGGCCACGCGCGAGTTAATGTAACCATCGCTGATGAAGATGTCGCCCTGCGGGTCCCAAGTGACATCCGTTGGCTGGCGAAACTGGCCGTTCACCGCCGGACGCGGCGGGTTCAAGTGCGTCCATGGCCCATCGTTTTCGTCCGATGCCTCTTTCTTGCGGCCGAAGAGCATCACCACGCGGCCTTGCGGATTGAACTCAACAATCATGTCCGAGCCTTTATCGATCGCCCATATGTTGTCGTTCCTATCCACTCGCACGGCGTGCGCGTAGGACCAGGCATATAGACGTTTGCCGATTTCGCGCAAATACCTGCCGCTGCGATCGAATTCGAGCAACTGCGCTGCAGCGGCTCCATACGCCGGGCCGGTTGTATTGCCGCGCGAGAAAACGAATACATGTCCTTTCGAATTCACCGCTACGCCGGCTACTTCTCCGAAATACATATCCTGCGGCAGCTTCAGAAAATCAGGGACGGAATCGTACGCAATCTCGGGGACACGCGATTGCGCTAGCAAGATGCTGCTCAGCAGCAGAATGAAAAGGCAAGGTTTCAAAGAAGATCAGCTCCTGTGATGTGATGAATGGGGATTGCAGCATGTATATCACGCCTGAAAAGCAAAACCGCCGAAAGTTTATGGGCCGGATGGCCGCCAGCGCAACGGGAATTCTGATTTTGAAACCGGAGACGGTACGCGCATATCAGGCGAACTCAGCGGTGCGCTTGGGACTGCTTGGTTGTGGAGTACGCGGTACCGCGGTGGCCACATCGTTTGCCAGGAACACCAGCGCCCGAGTGGTCGCCCTGGCCGACATCTTCCCGGATCAACTGGCAAAAGCTGCAAGTACGTTCGGCGCTCTGGCAGCTTCACTGGGCTACAGCGGGCCCGAATCCAAGTTGCAATTTCGAGGCGCGCATGCCTATCAGGAGCTTGCGGCATCGGACCAGCTCGATGCCATTCAGATCTCGACGCCGCCCTTCTTCCACGTCGAGCACCTGGAAGCGGCCGTTGCTGGAGGCAAGCACGTCTATTGCGAAAAGCCGGTCGGCATCGATCTTCCTCAGACCAGGCGCGCACTTGCCGTTTCCAAACGCGCCGAGGGCGAGGTGAGCGTCGATGTCGGATTTCAGATTCGTAGCGCCCCACCGTTTGTTGAGCTGGTGCGGCGGATTCACGAAGGCGCGCTGGGCAAGCTGGTAAGTATAGACGCGCATTACTATGCGCCCGCGATTCAGTACCCGGAGCGTCCGGCAGGCATGCCGCACGACGAGCTTCGTTTGCGCAACTGGAACTGGGATCTCACCCTATCAGGCGACATCATTGTGGAACAGGACATTCATGTTGTCGATATCTGCAACTGGATTCTGCAAAGCCACCCCACCACGGCTTATGCCACGGGAGCACGAAGCGTTATCACGCATTTCGGAAACAATTTCGACAATTACCAGGTGAATTACACCTATCCGAACAGCGTTCACGTCTCATTGGCGGCCAAACAGTATGGAACGAATACTTCATTCGATGTGTCGGAGCGAGTATTCGGCGCGAACGGTTATTCGGAATCGCCTTACAGCGGCCCGCTGCGCATTATTGGGGATAACGCATGGGAGTGGAAACAGGAAACACCCCTGGCTCCCGGCGGCGGGCAGTTTGCGGCGAACGGCGTCTTTTCGGATAACCTGGCCCAGGCCGACAGCGAAAAGGACAAAGGCTTCATCGAGAGCATCGTCACAGGCAAGTTTCACAATCAGATCGCGATGGGAGTAGAGAGCGCCCGGAGCGCCATAATGGCGCGCATGTCTGCGCGAAGCGGCCAGCTAATTACCTGGGATCAACTTATGGCGAGCCATGAGCAGTTCGATCTCGGTTTTGATTTGAATCAGTTTTCGTAAATGGATTCGGAAATGAAAGGAAGGCGAGCTTTTCTGGGAAGCCTCGCGGCGATACCCGCGTTGTTACAATCCGACACTCGTTTGCCGCGTTTGGGCGTAGTGGTGAGTGCTATGGGTACTGGTGGTCCGGATCAGGCGCTAGCTGCGGTCCGCCGCCTTGGTCTGCCAACATGCCAGCTTGGAGTGGGCATGGCGCCCGCCGGTCTCGCCAAACCGATACGAGACGCAGCAGAAAAATATCAGGTGGAAATCACGGCTCTGATGACCTTAGGCTCGGGTCGGATGGTGTGGAATTTACGCGAGGGACCGGAGACGATCGGATTTGTCCCGCGCGCAACGCGAGCGGCGCGCATCGATGCTCTAAAGCGCGCTTCCGATCTGGCCAAGGCATCGGGCGTAGGCGCAGTGCATACACATTGCGGGTTCATTCCGGAGAATCCGAACGACCCGCTCTATGGCGAAACGGTGACCGCTCTTCGGCAGGTAGCTGGTTACTGCCAATCAAACGGCCAAGTCTTCCTTTGCGAAACGGGGCAAGAGACGCCAATTACTTTGCTGCGCGCAATCCTCGATGCCCGGCTCCATAACATTGCTGTCAATCTGGATCTGGCGAACCTGATCCTGTACGGCAAAGGGGAGCCGGTGGGGGCACTCGAAGTGCTCGGCAAGTATGTGCGTGGCATGCACGCGAAAGATGGCTTGTACCCGGCTGATCCGTACGGGCTCGGAAAAGAAGTGCCCATCGGCCAAGGGAAAGTACGCTTCCCCGAAGTGATGCAGAAACTGAAACAGCTTTCCTACACCGGACCGATCACGATTGAACGCGAAATCTCCGGGGCACGCCAGGAAGCGGATATACGGCAATCGAAGCTATATCTGGAACGCCTGATAGAACGCGAATATCTTTCTTAGACGAAGGTATTTGATCAGCCCAGAAACGCACCGGGCCGGACACTTTGACCGCTGGAGCCGGCAGAGGGATTTGAACCCCCGACCCTCTGATTACAAATCAGATGCTCTACCAACTGAGCTATGCCGGCCTGATAACCGCTGCTCACTCAGTTTACAATGCACCAGCGGCTTACTCAGCTTCGTCAAGAAAAACAACACAGCCCGCGCGACGATCTACCATGTAAACCATAGAAAAACCTTGCTATACTCAATTTTGTCACCCGCCCCAACGAGTTCTCTCAGGGAGGAGTTTTTGTGTTTATCAGCCTCCAGCAACTGGAACATCGCCCGGTTCGTTTTGATGTAGAAGTCCCGGCGGGTGAAATGGAATACGACAACAAATTGAAGCAGATTTCTATGCTGGCCGCGCAGGGCACTGCCGCGTTACTGAACCATTCGGTGGGGGAAATTCGCATTCAAGGCACGTTGAGCGTTACGATGCAAGCTACTTGCGATCGTTGCCTCGAAACCACCACTTTCCCCATCGAAAATCAGTTCGATCTGCTCTATATGCCCGCCGAAGCAACTCGCGGCGGCGAGGAAGAGATCCATCAAGCCGGCATTGAAGTAGGCTATTACGAGGGGAACGGGCTGGCGCTGCAGGATGTTCTGCGCGAAGTTGTCCTTTTGGCGCTTCCCATGCAATTGGTTTGCAATGAAGCGTGCAAGGGCATCTGCCCCGTATGCGGACAGGATCGCAATCAGAGAGATTGCGGCTGTCAAAGTGAAACCGTAGACGATCGCTGGAGCAAGTTGAAGTCTTTGCGGGCTGAAGTTAGCCCGCACAATTGAACCGGCGGTCCGTGAACAAATTTTCAAACAGAGAAGGAAAGTAGAAGAACTATGCCCAATCCGAAACGCCGGCATTCCAAGCGGCGCACCTCCACACGCCGGGCTCACGATGCTTTGCGTGTTCCTCAAATGGCCGAGTGCCCCAATTGTCACGAGAAGATTCGTGCTCATCGCGCCTGCCCGCATTGCGGCAAATACAAGGGGCGTGAAGTAATTGAAGTAGTTGAAGCTTAGCCCGCTTCGGACACTTTCGAAAACCTAAACTAACAATGACCACAATAGCCCTCGACGCCATGGGTGGTGATCTACATCCGCGGGCGGAGGTGGAAGGTGCGCTGCAGGCCGCGAAAGCTTTCGATGTGAAAGTGATTCTCGTGGGGCGCGAAGAGGTGGTGCGCAAGGAACTGGACAAGCATCCGCGCTGGCACGCGCTGCCGATTGAGATTAAGCACGCAAGCGAGCAGATCACTATGGAAGACAGCGCCGGCAAAGCCGTGCGCTCCAAGAAAGACAGTTCCATTCGGGTTGCCTCGCGGCTCGTGCGCGATGGCATCGCGCAAGGTGTTGTCTCGGCCGGAAACACGGGAGCAGTTATGGCTACCGCCAAAATGACGCAAGGCATGTTGCCTGGCGTCGATCGGCCGGCCCTCGCTTCTGCGTTTCCGACTCTCAACGGCAGGTCCGCCGTAATGCTCGACGTGGGCGCGAACGTGGACTGCACGGCGAACATGCTGGTGCAGTTCGCAGTAATGGGCCAGGCTTACTCGCGAGTCATTTTTCGAACCGAGCGTCCGAAAATCGGCATTTTATCGATCGGCGAAGAAGAGCACAAAGGCAATGCGCTGACGCACGAAGTCTATCCCCTGCTCAAGGGCTTGCGGCATCTCAACTTTGTTGGCAATGTCGAGGGCCGCGATCTTTATCTCGGTACTGCCGACGTCATCGTCTGCGACGGGTTCGTAGGCAACGTGGCGCTGAAAGTCAGCGAGGGATTGGTGGAAGTCGTAGGCAAGCTGCTAAAGCAATCGTTACGTGCCAGCATCACCCGCCAGGTCGGCGCCTATCTTGCCCGCGGGGCCTTCAATGACTTCAAAAAGCGCGTCGACTACTCAGAATACGGCGGCGCTCCGCTGCTCGGGCTGAATGGGATCTGTATCATCTGCCACGGACGATCGAACGCAAAGGCTATTAAGAACGCAATCCGGGTGGCGAAGGAATTCGCCGAAGGGAAAATCAACCAGCGCATCGCAACAGAACTAGACGGCGGCGCATCGGCAGTAGCAGGATAATATGTTCCGCGTTCTAGTGCTGGCGCTCGGCTTGGCGTCCGTCTTGTATGCCGCTAAAGAAGATCCTGTCCAGTGGACGCTCGCGCCAGTAGACGGGGTATCGCGCGTAGCCCCCGGTAGCGAACGCTACCTCGAACTGAAGGCCAGCATTCAACCGGGCTGGCATCTCTATTCACCGACGACCCCGCCCGGCGGTCCTATACCCACAAAAATCCAGCTCACGCCGAATCCCGCGATCGCTGCTTATAAAGTTTTTCGCCCGCAACCTGTTCGAAAGCTCGATCCTAATTTCCAGATTGAGACCGAAACATATACCGGTGATGTGACTTTTTTGATTGATGCAATCACTTCCGCAAATGCTGCGGGAACCGCAACGATTGAAGCGCAAATGCGCTATCAGGTTTGTTCGGATGTGAAGTGTCTTCCTCCGGTGAAAAAGAAAATGACTACGGAGCTGCAGATCGCATCCGGCGCCCCGGCGCCCGCGTTTGCACTTCCGGCAGGTTATCAGCTCGTTCCGGAGTCCATATCCCCCCAGAGCGCGCCCGCAACCAGGAACCCCGGCTCAACCAGCAACAATCAACCTTTATTGCCGTTCCTGCTGACGGCGTTTGGCTTCGGACTCGCCGCGTTGTTCACGCCCTGCGTCTTCCCGATGATTCCCATCACCGTTTCTTTTTTCCTGAATCAAAGCGGTGCGCCCGGAGCAGCCGCCCGCGGCGGCGGATGGAAGCAGGCGCTGGTTTTTTGTGTGGGCATTATCGTGCTTTTCACAGGACTTGGGTTTTTAGTCACAGCCATTGCGGGACCGTTCGGAGTTGTGCAGCTCGGTTCCAGTCCGTGGGTGAACGGCTTTATCGCGCTGGTATTTTTCGTATTCGGTCTGAGCCTGCTCGGCGCGTTTGAGCTGAGACTCCCTTCGGGGCTTTTGACCACACTGGATCGTGCATCGCAAAGCGGCGGCTATGCGGGAACCTTACTGATGGGCCTGACGTTCTCGCTGACTGCCTTTGCCTGCATTGGGCCGATTGTCGGGCCGTTGCTAATTGCTTCGGTTCAGGACAAGGGCGCAGAGCCGGTGCTGGGCATGCTGGCGTTTGCAACTGGTTTGGCCGCGCCGTTCTTCCTGCTCGCGCTGTTTCCTTCTTACTTGAAGAAACTGCCGCGCAGCGGGGGCTGGATGGTCCGGGTGAAGATCGTGCTCGGCTTCATCATCCTGGCTGTGATGCTCAAATATCTGAGCAATGTAGATCAAGTGTTGCAGCTCCACTGGCTGACTCGCGAACGATTCCTGGCTGCTTGGATTGTGCTTTTTGCATTGCCCGGCCTCTATCTCCTAGGTCTGCTGCCGATGGAAGGCATCAAGCGCGATGAGCATCTCGGAGTAACTCGAATGCTGATCGCTGCGGTATTGCTCATTTTCTCGATGAGCCTCATACCGGGTTTGTTTGGAGCGCGCCTGGGAGATCTGGACGCATTCATACCCGAGCCGGGCAATGCTGGCCTGCCGCTTGCTGCAACCTCCCCCACAAGCGGGGCCGCCGGCTATTTCAAGAATCAATTGGACGCTGCGCTTGCTGCCGCGCGCCAGCAAAACAAACTGGTTCTGGTCGACTTCACCGGTTACGCGTGCACCAATTGCCACTGGATGAAAGCGAACATGTTTCCCCGCCCGGAAATTCAGGCCGCTCTGAAGGATCTGATCGTGGTCGATCTTTACACCGACGGAACCGACGCGGACTCCGAAAAGAATCAGAAGCTCGAAGATGAAAAATTCGGCACTGCTTCCATTCCGTTCTATGCGCTCATGGATGCCGATCAGAACGTCATCGCCACCTTTCCCCAACTGACACGCAATCCGCAGGAATTTCTCGCCTTTTTGGAGACCAAACCGGGGGCGAAGGTCTCGATGCTACGCTGAAAACGGTCTCCCTTTTTACGGCCTCCAGCGGATGTGGCGGAATTGGCAGACGCACTGGATTTAGGTTCCAGCGCTCGCAAGGGCGTGAGAGTTCAAGTCTCTCCATCCGCACCAAATCTTTCCAGAAAACACACGGCTCCAAGCCGCCAATTCATGCTTGGCAGATTGATTTTCAGCCGCAAGGCTGGCATTCTGTACGTGCATGATCAAACGAATTAAGTTTCTCGGCGTCCCTGTACGCGACCAGGACCGTGCGCTCAAGTTTTACACCGGAAAGCTCGGTTTTCGCGTACTGACAGATCAGCCTTTCTCGGAAAAGCAGCGCTGGATTGAGCTTTCGATTCCGGGCGCTGAAACCGGCATCGTGCTATTCACCCCGGAAGGTCAAGAGGATCGAATCGGAACGTTCGTCAATACCTCCTGGGAAGTGGATGATATCGACAAGACGTATTCCGAGCTGCAGAGCAAAGGAGTCGAATTTACCGGGCCTCCGCAAAGGCAGCCGTGGGGGAGCTTCCTGATGCTCAAGGACTCGGAAGGTAATCAGATCGTCCTCTCCTCCCGCTAGACCCGCCGAACCGGCCCGCCTCGGTCAAAAGTGAAAACGGTAGCGCAACTCGCCGTATATCTGGCGCGGGTTGATCCAATGCGTTCCGCCGAAGGTATTGGCCGTATCAATCAGATAGCGCGAGTTGCCGATGTTGATCGCATTCAGCGCCAGTGACCAATTCTCGCCGAATCGCTTGCCGATCGACAAATCAACAGTCGAGTGTGGCGGAAGATGGGCCGGCCCGTCGCCGTTCAGAAATCCAGAACCGAATTGGTAGGCGGGGGTTGCCCATATGTTATGAGGCAGATTCAGACTGAGTACAGCACTCGCGGTGTTGCGCTGATCGTGATCGAGCAGGAAATTCCCCGCCGGCGCAAATTCCAGCAGCCCTCCAGTAATCGGCCCGATCCCCTGCGCAAGCTGGTTCGAATAGACCATCCGCAATTGGGCCGTGTGAAAGAGCCGCGGAGATCGTACGCTCACTTCCGTCCCGCTGATAATAGCCCCGAGGTCCGTCAGCGGAATGAAAATCCCTGAATTGCCCAGCACATCGTGATCCAGAAAATTGCGGGCACTGGTGTGGAACCTGTCAGCTTCCAGGTTCCAGCCGAAGAAAGGAATGGTCACGCCGAAATCGTGCTGGATGTCGCGCTCTCCCCGTAACGGCACGAAGCCGTAACCCTGCGTAAGCGCGAAGTCGAGCGACGGACCCTGCAAGCTATCTAGCGGCGGCGGCTGATAGTAATAGGCGTAGTAGCCGCGCAGAACCCAGTGCAGTCGCGGGATCCTGATGGCCGCTCCGAGGCGTGGGTCGGCAGCATTGTCGATAACCAAGCCATGATAATGACTAACGCGCACGCCCACGTCGAGCGTTAGCCATGAAGTTACTTTGTATTGATCCTCGGCAAAAACGGCTTCTGAATGCGCCCAGTGCTTTTGCTGCTGATTTAGCACCTGATCCCCCGGATTCGCCATCAACCCAAAAAACGTGTCGCCACGCTCCGACCAGACTTCCAGCCCAACGGCCACGTTGTGATGTTCCTCTTGCGCCTGCAACACAGATCGTGCCCCAATGTAATCGGATCGATTATTGTCGTTCAGAATAAAGGGGGTGTCACTCGGTCCGCCGGCATAATCGGCGCGATTGAAATGGAAATAGGGTGTCAGGATGAAAAGCACACCCGGCGAAAAGGAATGCGTCCAGTTAAAGCCGATCAGGTAATCGCGCTCGAGGTCCAGATCCGCGATTCCGGATTCCTGTTGCTCCGGCGTGTTCGGAACCTGGTAATGGCTGCCGCGCAGCGAAGCGATCCAGCGGAATTGATCGTCTCGAGTCGGGTTGTATAGCAGCGACGCAAAGCCACCCACCCCGAAATTCTGATCGTGAATCACCTGCGGAACTGGCGTCGCCAGCCCCACGTTGGAGCGGTCTGCGTCCAGGCTCAAGTAATACGCCAGGCGCTCGCTATGATTGCCGAAATTGAACTGATCGTCCGTAGAATAAAAATTTCCGGCTGATACGATCAACTGCGCTTCATTGTTTCGATCGAAGCCAGATGGGGTCACCACATTGAAAAAACCATACGTCCGATCTCCGTATTCGCTCGAGTAACCTCCCCGCTCCGTCTGAAGCTCAGCGACATTCTTCGGATCGATCAGCGGCGCTATATTGACGGAGATATTCGTGTTGATCACCGGAATGCCGTCAAAAAACCAGTTCACCTGGTGACCGCCGCGGATATGAGGCTGATCGTGCACCATGTAAGCGCCGGGAGTGAAGTCGGTAATCATGGCCAGACTATTCGTCTGATCAGCCCCGGGTGTTTGCTCAATTTCCTTGGGGGAAACGGCCGTCTGCACCGTCGACGTTTCCGTGTTCAGCCGGCTTGCCTGGCTGCTTACTTCGATCCTTTGATTCACAGCAGCTAATTGAAGCTGCAGATGCAGAATCGGGCTTTTCCCCTCACTTACATCCACCTGTTGCTGAAGGTCCTCGAAGCCGACGGCCGAGATAAAAACGGTATACGCGCCTGGCTGCACAGCATCCGTTTGAAACTCTCCGTTCGCGTCAGATAGCAGGGACAGCGGCTGCGCCAGACTCACGCCCCGTATAACAATCTGTGCGCCCTGAACCGGCCGGTGCTGCGGGTCGTGTACAACCCCGCGCAAAGTAGCCGCAATTGCGGGAACACAGAATACCAGCGCAGCAAGGCAGCCGCGCGACACTACGCCTGTTGTTGTTTTCACGTTCCTCTCTCCAAAGCAAAAGCCGCGCCGGATCTAAGGCCAGGCGCAACACGTCAACTTCAGATGAGGAAGAAAGGTGGGCCGCGCTTTTGGTGCGAGCGCTCCCTATTCGATCGAACGCCGCTCGAGGTATATGGCAGGGACTCAGCCCAGTCGATCAGCAGTCCGGAAGAAACCTGACTCTTAATCGCGAGACTTGCAAAATTAAGAGCAGCCTCGGGGAGCCGCGGCATCGAAAATGGGCACTTGGCCCGCACACTTTGCGCGCCAGACGGCGGCATCGAACCGGCCATACTGCACTTGTGTGCGCCGGAGCGCCGGCAACATGCTGGAACGTGCGCGCTGGTTACGTCAAGGCGCGCCAGATACAACGGCAGGGCACTGAAAATGCTGACCAGGAACAGTGCCAGAAAACGTCGCATCAATTGACTATTGTATAGAGCGTGCCGCTGCTGTTCTGTTACGCTGAGGCGAATGTTCGCTCGTTATCTTGCGCGTATTACAGCTCTGTTATTCGCTTCCCTGCCCCTTTTTTCGGCTCCGCCCACTCCGAAACCGAAGCTCGTTGTCGGCATCATTATTGATCAGTTCCGTTATGACTATCTGACTCGCTTCCGCTCCGAGTATCACGGCGGTCTCGACCAGCTCATGACACAAGGCGCCGATTTCACCAACGCCTTCTATGCGCAAGTGCCCACTGTGACAGCTGTGGGCCACAGTATTTTTATGTCGGGTGCAATGCCGGCAGTGAGCGGCATCGTCGGCAACACCTGGTATGACCGCGAAGAGCAAAAAGTCGTCACCAGCGTCTGTGATTGGAATGAAAAGATCGTTGGCGGAGAAAACGAAGCCAAGCGCCCCCGCTGCACAGACTCTGATCCCGCCTCGCCTCGCCGCTTGCTCGTGAGCACTTTGGGCGATGAGCTCCGTACCGCGCATCCCGACTCCAGGGTCATCGGCATCTCCATCAAGGCGCGAGGCGCAATTCTGCCCTCCGGCCACCGCGCCGCGGCCGCGTTTTGGTTCGATGACACCACCGGTCATTTCGTCACCAGCACGTTCTACACGAGCCAGCTTCCGTTGTGGGCGGCCGCATTCAACGATCGCAATCTGCCGCTGAAATATGTCGACCAGAAATGGCCCGGCTTTCCACAGTGGGATTTTCGCGCGCCGGCCGGATCGCCTGCCTACGGAGGTATCGCCGCAAGTCCCTGGGGCAACGAACTGATTGAAGCCTTCGCTGAAGCTGCAATTACGGGCGAGCAATTAGGCCAACACAACACCCCCGATCTTTTAACCGTTTCTTTTTCTTCCAATGACTATGTCGGCCACCGCGCCGGTCCCGACTCTCCGGAAGTGCGCGACATGGCGATCCGCACCGATCAGTTGCTGCAAAAGCTATTCCGTTTGATTGACCAAAAGGTCGGACTGAAAAATGTGATCATCGTTCTTTCAGCGGATCATGGAGTGGCGCCCACGCCGCAGCAGGACGAAGCCACGAAGATGCCCGGCGGCTACATCAAAGGCAGCCCGGAGTCCGTGGTGGAAGCCGCTCTGGAAAAGCGCTTCGGAAACGGCCCTTGGATCACCCCGGGAGGCGGCGAGACCACGCTCTATCTCAATCGCGAGACAATCGCGAAGGCAACTTCCGGCGGCAAAGCGATTTCCGAAGAGGAAATCTACGCGGCGGCGCAACAGGCGTTGTTTGCTGCCCCGCAACTCCACGTCGCCCGTGTGTATACGCGCGCTCAATTAGAAAACGGCGTTTCGGGCGACTTTATCGCGGCGGCGGCAATGAATGGATTTTACGCTCCACGCAGCGGGGATTTGTCATTGATCCTCGAGCCCGGCTACCTTCCTGGCCGAAGCGGTACCACTCATTTCTCGCCGTATTCGTATGACCGCCACGTCCCTGTGCTGTTTATGGGCCCGGGCATTCGTCCCGGCCACTATGACGAAACCATTCAGCCCAACGATATTGCGCCGACCCTTGCCACCATGCTCGATATCCAAACTCCCAGCGGATCAAGCGGTCGCGTATTGACCGAGATGCTGTTGCATTGATGCGAAGGCGTGCGGAGCCAGAATAGCCACCGAATCGGGCGGAAGCTCGATTAATCCCGGACGCAGGTCCCAGCGCTCGCTGGAAGACAATACTCCGCGCGGCATGCAATTGATGGGAATCGGCTGCGTCTCGCTCGCAAGATTACAAACTACCTCCACGCTGCCCCGCCGCAGAACAAGCCATTGCGCATGTTCGTCAAAGCTCACTTCCACCTCCGTGAGCCGCCCGTCCGTCAGTTCGGAACTCGAGCGCCTCAATGCAATCAGTTGCTTGTACCAGGCAAGCAATTCGGCGTGTGCGCCCTCGGTTATCTCATTCCAGCGCAATTTCGATCTTTCGAATGTGACTCTGTCCTGCGGGTCTGGCACATCTTTGGCATCCCATCCAAAGGCTTTGAATTCGTGCTGGCGCCCGTCTGACACTTTCTGCCCGAGCTCCTCATCCTCGTGTTGCGAGAAGTATTGAAAGGGAGAGGATGCGCCGAATTCTTCGCCTTGAAACAGCATGGGAACAAATGGCGAGGTCAATACCAACGCAGCGGCGATCTTCTGCCGTCCCACGTTCACTAAATGGCACAGACGTTCCCCTTGCGCCCGATTGCCAATCTGGTCATGATTTTGCGAATACGCCAAAAAGTGCCAGGCTGAGAGTCCGATTACCGGCCGCCCATGAATGTTGCCGCGATGCGGCGAATAGATTCCGTCGTACACGAAAACTGACTTGAGCGCTTTAGCGAGTTGGGACAGTGAGCCGAAATCTTCGTAATAGCCATTGCGCTCGCCGGTCAGCACCGTATGAAGAGCATGATGAAAATCGTCGCTCCATTGCGCGTGAATTCCGTATCCCGCTGCTTGGCGGCTCCTGACGATGCACGGCGCATTGAGGTCGCTTTCTGCAATCAGCACCAAATGCCGGCCAACGCGTGCTGAAAGCGCCTCAACTTCGGAGGTCAGAAACTCCAAGAAATGGATCGCTGAATTGTCCACAAACGCGTGTACCGCATCCAGTCGCAGACCATCAAAATGATAATCCCGCAGCCACATCAGCGCATTGTCGGCGAAGAATCTGCGCACTTCGTTGCTGCCCTTATGATCGAGGTTAACGGCCTGCCCCCATGGCGTCCTGTAGGCATCCGTCAGGTATGGCCCGAACTTGCCCAGGTAGTTGCCTGCCGGCCCGAAGTGGTTGTACACCACATCCAGCACGACAGCCAAGCCGCGCCGGTGACAGATATCGATGAGCAACTTCAGGTCGTCCGGCGTGCCGTACGCATGGTGAGGCGCGAACAAATCGACACCATCGTATCCCCAGCCCCATGGGCCGGAAAACTCGTTTACCGGCATCAGCTCAATATGGGTTATGCCGAGGTCCAGCAGATAATCAAGCCGGTCGACGATAGCGCGAAACGTTCCTTCCGGCGTGAAGGTACCCACGTGGAGCTCGTAGATAATCGCGCTCGATAGCGGCTTCGGCTGCCAGTTCTGATCCGTCCAGGGAAACGCGGAATGATCAACCAGACGAGATAAACCGTGAATGCCGGAAGGCTGCCAGGCAGATCGCGGATCGGGAAAAGGTCCTTCGCCATTGATCAAGAATCCATAATCCGTTCCTGGCCCCGCCTCTCTTGATTCGATGCTCCACCAACCACCTCCCGTGGGCATCATCGACTGTTTGCGCTCGCCGATCTGAACGGCTACCTCATTGGCGAGCGGGGCCCAGAGTTGAAACTCGTGCATCCTTTATTGCTCCGCTAATAATGCGACTGGAAAATCCCGAAAAATGTCCGCCGCCGCAACTCGCCCGCCTCGAAGATTCTTGCCGGTCAATCGATTCAGCCAGTTCTTTTCAGGCAGAGAGATTGAAGTGTCGCCCCATTCATCCTGAAGCGTCAGCACTAGCCTTGGCACAACCACGGCGACGCTCTCACCGCGCATGTAACCCACGACGTGTTCCGCGCGGCTACCGCTTGCGCCCAACGGTACATACGCGCCCTGCTTCCCGAATACTTCCGGCCTTTCGCGCCGCAGGTGCAGTGTATGATAAACCGTCCAGAGTTTTGGCAGGCCCTCGTCGCTGCGGCGCAACACTTCTGAGGCGCCTAACTCGGGCAATTCCTCCAGCAGCTTTCTGTGGCATTCGTAATGTACAGGCCGGCGATTATCCGGGTCGACCAGGCTTAAGTCCCACAGTTCTGTACCTTGATAGAGATCGGGAACACCGGGCGAAGTCAGTTTCAAAAGCACCTGGGCGAGCGAGTTCACGCGCCCCGGCTCAATCAGCGTGCTCACAAACTGCTCAAAGTCGCCGCGGAACTCGGCGTCCTTGTAAATGCTCTCAATAAAGAATCGCACCGCTTCTTCAAATTCTTTGTTGGGGCTTAGCCAGGTTGTGTCCTGCTTTGCTTCCCGCAAAGCCTTTTCCATGTACGGCAGTAGCCTGCCGGTATCGATGGGCCACGCGCCCACCATCGTTTGATACAAAAACCACTCCGTGTTTCTGCCTGGCCAATTATTCTTTTTGTATTTTTCGTTTGCAGAGCTCCATCGCATGACGGCTTCCCGCCATGGCTCTGGGATCTCGGAAAGCAGATTGATGCGCGCTCGCACATCTTCGCTGCGCTTGGTGTCATGAGTGGAAGAGGCCAGCATGGTGTGCGGGTGCGATTTCTGTGCTTCACAGCAGAAGGCATGAAATTGTTCCGTACACACACCGAAGCGCCCCGGGTCCCCACCGACTTCATTCAGTGAAATGAGGCGATTGTAGTCGTAAAAGAGAGTATCTTCCACGCCCTTTGCCATGGCCGGCCCGGTGAATTGCTGAAAGCGCATCACGAATTCGGATTCCATCGCGCCTCGCACCCGCAGTAAAAGCACGTCGCCAATAAAATCAAATAACTCGCTATCCAGTTCCGTACGATTTGCCTTGGCCGCAGTCACCGCCTCATTGATGTAGCGAATATCGTCATCGGTAAGCTCATTGCGCTCAGGGACAACGTAAGTTCGATAAACGGGAAAACACGCCGCTAATTCGCGGATGGCGCGAATGACATCATGCTGCGTAAAATCGCGCCGGTCGCGATGTGACTCGCAAATTTCCGTGAACAGCGTCGCCAAACGATTCACGTCGCTCCCCAGCAGATCGCGCAGGACGCGATGTTTTCGGTCGCGTACGGCGGTCGCGTAATCCACCGTCTCGCCGGTAAATTCACTGTAGATTTCAGTGAAGAGTTGTTCGTTGTGCGAGTTGACGAATAAACCACCAGCCTGATTCAGGTAATCGTACCCGGTAGTCCCATCGATCGACCAATCCTGGCGCAGCCTTTCGCCCGGTTCCAGAATTTTTTCCGCCACAATCCAGACGTCTTCTGCGTTTTCGCGCAGACGCTTGAAGTACAGCTTCGGATCGCGCAGCCCGTCCGGATGATCAACGCGCACTCCATCCAGCACGCCCTCGTGCAGCCATTTGAGCAGCAGAGCATGCGTGTCTGCAAACACGCGTTGGTTCTCCTGCCGCAGTCCCACCAGTGTATTGACATCAAAAAACCGGCGGTAACCAAGATCCTGCTCAGCAGTCCGCCAGAAAGCCAGCCGGTAATTTTGCTGCTCCAAAATATCGTCCAGCCGGTCTGGATCGCTGTTGAGTTCATCGAGAACTCTATCCATCTGCTGTGCAACGCATCGATCTTCTGCAAAAAGGCGATCCAACTGCTCCCGAATTACCCGCCGGTCTCGATCCCGCTGTACAACATCGTCGTAGTTCGTCGAGGTCGGCGCAGGCAATTGCGCCAGAGCATCCGCCAGAAAAGCCAGATAATCCGACCCGCACATTTGCGCGGCGCGCCCGAGAGGTCTCGCCAAAGATCGCGGAGCGGCAGGAAGCTCATGTTCCAAATATCGGACGAAGAACTCGCCGCCCGACCGGCGCACTTTCAATTCGCCACGCGCCAGAACGCGTCCGTAATGGTCTCCCAGAATGGGCACCAGCAGTTTGTTGCGAAGGCGCTCTTGCGGCGATTGCCAGTCGATATCAAAAAAAAACGCGTACCGGCTCGCAGGCCCGTTCTCCAGAACATCCCACCAGTAGCGATTTCGGCGACCGCTGATTGCCATGTGGTTGGGAACAATGTCCAAAACCTGGCCCAGGTGATTGCGGCCCAGCTCGAGGCAAAAACGCTCATGCGCTGGTGCGCCGCCCAGTTCCTCGTTGACTCTGTGCGGATCTACAACGTCGTAGCCATGCTTGCTGCCCGGCGCCGCTTGCAGATAGGGCGAGCTATACACATGCGAAATACCCAGTTCGTGCAAGTAATCGGCTATGCCTGCCGCAGCATCAAAGCCGAACTCGGCATGCAGTTGCAGCCGGTACGTTGCCGTCGGTATCCTCGCCATCTCCCCGTAAGAGGCTGTATCCGTAAGGATGGTTTCTAAGGCTCCGGAGTACCGCCAGGACGTACAGTGAAGATAAGACCTTCATGTTGTATGAGATCGCACGCGCACCCAGTGCTGCAAATTCTGTAATTCTTCTGACCCCGGATGATAACGTCGCAATCGCTCGTATTGCACTTGCCGCCGGTCAGGAGATCGCAGCCGGAAATCTGAATCTCCATACACGCGACGCGATTCCCGCCGGGCACAAAGTGGCTCTCCGCCGTATTGACCCGGGCGGCAGCATCATCCGCTATGGAAACATCATCGGCTTCGCCACCTCTCCTATTCAGCCCGGAGAACACGTGCACGTCCACAACCTGGGGTATCGGGATCTGGATCTGTCCCGCGTCGAGCCGGGAAGCCATGCCCTGCCGCGCCCCTCTGCGTCGCAACAGCGAACCTTTTGTGGCTTTCGCCGCCCTGATGGCCGCGCAGGAACGCGCAATTACATCGGTGTGGTTGCGGCCAGCAACTGCGCCGCGTATACAGCCGATCTGATTGCGGCAGATTTTCGCCGCGAAGCGCTTCCGCCTACTGTCGATGGCGTACTCGCCTTCCCGCATGGCGAGGGCTGCGGTATGTCGATCGGGCCCGATACCGAACAGTTGCAGCGCACGTTGGAAGGCGTTTTAGACCACCCCAACATCTCTGCCGCTCTAATCCTGGGCCTTGGCTGCGAAGTGAATCAAATCAGTCATTATTTAGGACATCACAACGCATATAGGCCGCCCGCCCGGTTACACGGTCTGACTCTGCAGGAATCCGGGGGGACCGCCGCGACGGTTCAGGCCGCGCGGCAGCACATCTCGAAATTCATCGACGCTGCAGCGCGTGAACAGCGCCAACAAGTCTCCGCATCCCATCTCGTTCTGGGCCTGAACTGCGGCGGCTCGGATTCGTTTTCCGGCATCACGGCCAATCCGGCACTCGGCTACTGTTGTGATCTGCTTGTGGCGCAAGGCGGAACCGTTGTGCTCGCCGAGACCACGGAAATTATTGGCGCCGAACATCTCCTGCTGAGCCGGGCGCGCACCCCCGAGGTGGCGCAAAAACTGCTGAACCACATCGAGAGATATAAGGCGTATCTGCGCCGCTTCGGCGGCAGTTTCAATGACAATCCGTCACCGGGCAATAAAGAAGGTGGATTGACGACCATTCTCGAAAAGTCGTTGGGAGCGGTCGCTAAAGCCGGTACGACCGCATTGGAAGATGTTGTCGATTACGCTGAGCGTATTAAGACGCCCGGTTTTGTGTTTATGAATACGCCTGGCTATGATCCGGTTTCGCTGACGGGCCTTGCTGCCGGCGGGGTCAATCTAATCGCATTCACCACCGGGCGCGGCAGCGCCATCGGTTTCCCAAACGTACCTGTTTTGAAAATTGCGAGCAACTCCGCCACCTATCGCCGGATGGCGGGCAACATGGACATCAATGCCGGCCGCATTGCCGATGGCGATGCCTCGATTGAGGATGTCGGCCGCGAAATCTTCGAAGCCCTCCTGCGTGTTGCCTCCGGCGAAAAGACGCGCGCCGAAGAACTGGGACATCATGAGTTTGCCCCCTGGTGAATCGGTCCTGTGCTCTGATTCCGAACGGCGCTCGACAAGTGCCGCCCTTTACGGCTCGATGTAAAAGAAATATGCCGCCATGGCGGCGCCCACTGCAATCACAACTCCGCGAATAATCCTGGGCGGCAACCTGCGTGCAATGATCGGCCCCGTATACCCGCCTAGAATCGCCGCCGCCATCATCAACAGCGTGGGACGCCAATACACCTCGTGCGCCGAGATGAAAATGAGCGCCGCAACCGCATTCAGCGAACCGCCCAGGATGCTCTTGATCCCATTCATCCCATGAATGTCAGTCAACCCGTACAGGCGAAACGCGGCTAAAATCATGATTCCAATTCCGCCGCCGAAATATCCTCCATAAACTGCGATCGGAAACAACAACGCCAGCATCAACGCCTGGCTGGAATGTAGCCGTCCGCGCAGCGCAACGCTGACCCGGTTGCCAAACGCAAATAGCAGTGTCGCGAATAGCAGCAACCACGGCGCGAGGCGTCGAAACGTCACCTCCGGAGTAAGAAGAAGCAATGCGGCGCTGGCTATTCCGCCGGCCAGGCTGGTCACGAACCAGCTCTTCAGGCGTTTATCCGCCAGCCGCTCGATGTCCTTGCGGTATCCAATAACGCTCGCCATGGCGCCGGGCACCAGCGCCACCGTGTTCGAGGCATTTGCGATCACCGCGGGAACACCCGCAAATACCAACGAAGGAAACGTCAGGAAGCTGCCGCCGCCTGCTACCGAATTGAGCGCACCGGCGACAAATGCCGCCGCTATCAGCAGCAGATAAACCGTCACAGATACTTCACAAGCACAACTTCGTTACCCTGCTCGTTGTAGATCAGATCGTCCGCAATTTGTTTGACGAGTAAAATGCCGAATCCGCCGGGGCGCATGCCCAACCTCGCTCTTGCCTCGGCGTGTCGTAGCGGATTATCGGGCGGATTGTTTACGGCCGCATGAGCCACTCCGTTCAAGTCGAACCCCGGACCTGCATCACGGATCTGCAGCAAAATCATCCGCGATGTGCGAATGTACGTCAGTTCGCACCCGCATTTCGGTTCGTGCGTACATCCATGCTCCAGCGCGTTGCCCAGCAGTTCGTCCATAGCCGTACAGAGCTGGTCGCACAGCTCTTCGGAAACACTGTGCATGTAAGCACGGAAGAAGTTCACCACCACGCTCCGCAGTTTCATCTCCGGTGCAATTCGCAGGCAGATCCAGGCGGGCAACGACGAGACCACCTGAATTTCCGGTATGTCACGGAACGCCTCTCGTGCGCTCAGTACGTTCATTTTGGCGATAGGGCGAATTTCAATCTTCTCATCTGTGCACCTATAAGAGAGAGTGCTATTTTCAAAGCAGGTTGTGCATGCGTTTCTGCAAATTTCTTTTGGTCCCGCTGACCGCCTCGGCGCTCATGGCGGGCCCGAAAAAAGTGATCTCTCCGGAAACGAGCGGCGGAAACGATCAGATCGACATTGTTGCCACCATCACGCTGGCTGAAGACGAGGTAGCGCACAAAATCGGCGCGGATCCCGGAAAAGGCGTGGTGCTTCTCGATGTGCGCGTTATCCCAAAAACGGACAAGCCGGTGCACGTCAGCCCCGATGATTTCATTCTGCTCGCACACGATGACGGCGAACGCTCAAAACCATTCGAGCCTTCCGAAATCGCCGGAAACGGCGCGCTTGTGGTGAGCAGTACGACATCCGGCAATGGCAAGAAAACCGGTTCGTCAATCGGATTCGGGGGCATGATCGCCGGTGGAGGCGGCGGTGGTTCGCCGGGCGATTCCAAGGTAACGACGCTCAGTGCAAAGATGGACACCAAGAGCCAGGGCAACGAAAAATTGCTAGAGGCTCTACAGGCGAAGCAGTTCCCGGAGAAAGATTCCACACAGCCCGTCGAGGGCTATCTTTATTTCCCCCTCGACGGAAAACACAAGTTGAAAAACCTCGCTGTCTTGTATCGAGGCCCAGCCGGAAGGCTGAACCTCGAATTCGAGCACTAAGCGGAAAGGGCGCACGCCCGTTTTGCGCGTTTATGCTAACCAGCAAAGGGCGCAAGCCCTACGCTTAACTCGCCAACGCGCGAAGACCCGTTCCTACTGGGCTTTATCTATAGAGTTGATCTTTACGGTGTCCCCGTCCACGGTTCCGTCAATTCGCACATTCTCGCCGGCATAGGCTTTTGCCTTGTCCTTCGAGCTGCTGTCGAATTTCAGAACCTTCCCGTTGCTGACCAGTACCGGATCGCTGCCCTTCTTCAGACAGGTATTGATGCACTTTGTATTTGCTTCGCTCGGAGCATTGTGTGCTGCGCCGCAATGCGCATCCGATACGTAGCCGGTAATCTCGTCGGCAAGCAATGCTGCCGGCGCAAACGCCATGGCGAGGGCGCAGGAAAGTACTAGTTTTTTCATTGGAATATCCTCCCTATCTGAACTACGATTTAAATTCTATTACGGATTAGCCCCTGCGGACATAAGCAGCCTTCAGCAGCGCCTTCAGGCCGCTTCGTTCGGTATTTCATCCTGATCCTGGTCCGGAATCGTGAAATGGAAAACTGAACCTTTGCCTTCCTCCGATTCCACCCAAATCCGCCCGCCCAGCCGTTCCATAATTCGTTTGCAGATCGACAACCCAAGCCCCGTCCCCGGCACATCCTGCCCGTGCAGGCGCTTGAACAGGTTGAATACTTCGTTCAAATGTTGCGGTGGAATTCCGACCCCGTTGTCAGACACCGTAAAGTGCCAGGCGGCGAACTCGCGCCGCGCGCTCACGTGAATTCGAGGCGGTTGGTTGCTGCGATATTTAATCGCATTGCCAAGCAGATTCAGCAAAAGTTGCCGAAGCTGCACGCGATCAGCCATCACCGTCGGCAACGGATCATGCGTTACGGTGGCCTGCGTCTCGGAAATCTCGCTACTAAGGTCTTCTAACGTGCTGGCCAGAACATCGTCGCAGGAAACCGGGCTGATGTCGCGATCTTCCGTGCTGACCTGCGAATACGTCAGCAAATCCTTGATTAGCTGGTTCATCCGCTTAGCGGCTTCCACCGGGAAGCGCAGCAGTTCCAGATCCTCAGGATTGATACGATTCCCGACGTGCCGTTCGAGCAGTTGCAAATGCGTGGTAATCGTGCGCAGCGGCGCCTGCAGGTCATGCGAGGCCGCATACGCAAAGCGCTTCAGGTCCTCATTCGAGCGTTGCAACTCCTCGCTGATTCGCTCCAATTCTTTGGTGCGCTCCCGCTCCTGCGTGCGCAACCGCGTCCGTTCTAAAGCCGCGCTGATGCGGGCGCTCAGCAACACCGGCTCAAACGGCTTAAACAAATAATCTTCCGCCCCGCGCTGGATACACCGGCTCACACCGGAAAGCTCATCGAGCGCCGAAATCATGATCACCGGAATGTCGCAGGTGTCCGGATTTTCCTTGATCGCTTCGAGAACATCCAGGCCGTCCATGTCCGGCATCATGAAATCCACTAACGCCAAATCGAACGGCTTGCGCGTCATCGCCCGCAACGCTTCCGGGCCATTTCTTGCGACATAAACATCGAACCCTAAACGCTGCAGTTGGCGCGCGAGTATGTCGCGATTGGCTCCATCGTCATCCACAGCAAGGATGGACGCCCTTATGCCCGCGGCCTTCCCGGGCACGGCATCGGCTTTCAAGCGCACGGAGGCATGCCGCGCAACCGTAAGCTTCTCGTGCGTGAAGTCGAGCAACTCCGCCGCGCCGGTCGCGATCCGCAAAACGTCGGTGATCAGCTCAGCCGGACCGCTCTCGAGAATGGCTCCTGCCGCGCGCGAAACCCGGCGCATGGGCTCCACAATATTGGTGCGAAACTCCTCCACATCCTTCAGCGATACCGGACGGTCGGCATGCAGATACTGCTGCAAAGCATTCAGCGTCTCCTTGCCGGCATCCTGGATGATCTGAAGTTGCGCGGCAACCGTCGCGGGCAGCGCGCCCATATCGTGCAACAGCATCTCGCTGTAACCGAGAATGTGATTCAAAGGCGTCCGCAGCCGGTGTCTCAGCTCGGCCAGAGCCTCACGCGAGAACTCGTCTAATTTCGTTTCGCTGCTCATCCTCTGCTCACTTGGCGTTTCGCGCGCCCAGCAGGCTTTCCATTTTCGAAATTAGACCTTCGAAATTCACCGGCTTGGTTTCGTATTCATCGCAGCCCGCGCCGATTGTCCTTTCCCGATCGCCCGTCATCGCGTGCGCTGTTAAAGCAATAATCGGTATGGACGCCGTCGGCGGATGAGCTTTTATCCTCCTCGTCGCCTCCCATCCATCCATGCCCGGGAGGTTGATATCCATCAAAATAAGATCGGGCAGAATTTCAACCGCCAGCCGCACCGCCTGCTCGCCATCCACTGCGTCCACAATCTCGTATCCGCGCCGCTTTAATCGCCGCGAGAGCATGTCGCGATTGAAATCGTTATCCTCCACGAGCAAAATTTTCGGCATCTAGTGTTCCCGCCCGCCCGCAGAAGTTTTCGCCCCGGCGAGCATCTGCACCTCCCGAATCAGCGCCTCCCTGCTCAAACCGCTCTTCGCCAGCACGCCACGTATATTACCGTTCAGCCGCTTGCGATCTTCCTCTGTCATGTCCTTGGCGGTTACCACGATCACCGGAATGGAGCGCCATTCTTCGTGTTCACGCAGAGCACGGGCGAATTCGAATCCGTCCATTTCCGGCATCATTAAATCCAGAAGAATGAGTTCAAAATGCTCTTCTTCCAGTTTTTTCAAGGCTGCGGCTCCGTTCTCGGCCGTAGCTACAGACCAGTTTTCTTTTTCCAGAATGGATTTCAAAAGCTCGCGGCTCGCCGCATCGTCCTCCACCACCAGCACCGGACAAGGTGGGCGCAGGCAGCGGTAATGCGCCAGAATCGCCACCAGCCGCTCCCGGTCAATTGGCTTGGTGATGTAATGCGCGGCGCCCAGCGCATAGCCGAGCGCACGGTCGTCTGAAACCGTCGTCATAATCACCGGGATGTGCTTCAACTCGGCATCCGCTTTCAGCGCTGTCAGAGTGCTCCACCCATCCAGGTCCGGCATGATGACGTCCAGCGTGATGGCCGAGGGCCGCACTTCCCGAGCCAGTTTCAGCGCCGCGCGGCCGTTGGAAGCCTGCACCGTTGGAATTCCCTCGCGTTCGAGCGAGCGGCAGATCAGCTCCCGCGCCGAGGCATCATCATCCACCACCAGCACAGGTCGTAATCCACTGCGAGGCTCCATCGCCGCCGGTTGCGCTACTTCCTCGGCCGGCTCCGTTTTTACTGGCAATGTGATTTCAAACTGCGAGCCTTTTCCAAGCTCGCTATGCACAGTAATATCGCCGCCCATCATGCGGCAGAAATGGCGCGTAATGGCCAACCCTAATCCCGTGCCGCCATACAACTTCGACGTGGAGCTGTCGCCCTGTGAAAAAGCTTCAAAAATGTTGTCCACTTTTTCTGAAGCGATTCCTATGCCGGTATCGGAAACGGTGAACCGCATCTGATCGGAGTCTCTTCCCTTCTCCCGCTGCACACGCAACGTAACCGTTCCCGACGAGGTGAACTTCGCCGCATTCGAAAGCAAATTGAACAGGCTCTGCCTCACCTTCGTCAAATCGGCATACATGCTGCCGGGTTCGCCTGCCTGCTCCACCACCAATCGGTTCTGATTGGCGTCCATCAGAGGCTTCACGGTATCCGTAATCTCGCGAATCAGCGTTCCGACCTCGAATGTTTCCAGATAGAGCTGCATCCGGCCGGCTTCTATCTTTGTGACGTCCAGAACATCATTGATCAACGAAAGCAGATGCCGCCCCGCGGTCCGGATTTTATTCAGATCCGGAACCAGCGATTGGATATTCAAATCCTCCGCCTCTTCCTGCAGCATTTCGCTGTAGCCGATGATTGCGTTCAGCGGCGTCCGCAGCTCATGACTCATATTTGCAAGAAAATCGCTCTTCGCGCGATTGGCGCGTTCGGCCGCTTCCTTGGCGGCTACCAGCTCCCGCTCAGCACGCTTGCGGTCCGTGATATCCGTGAGCGTGCCTTCGTAAAACAAAATCTCTCCGTTACTGTCCCGCACAACGCGCGAATTTTCCAGCACAACAATTTCGGCGCCATCGCGCCGCTTCAAAGTAAGCTCTGCGTTTCGCAATTCGCCGGTGCGCTCTAATTCTTCAATCCGGCGCGCTCGCTCAAAACCATCGGCGTAGAGGCTCTCCACCACTCCCGGCACTTGCAGCTCATCCAGGCTCTCAAATCCCAGCATGCGGATGAGGGCCGGATTTGCAGCTAGAATATTACCCTGGCGGTCGCTTTGATAAACCCCCTCCAGAATGTTCTCGAACAGCGTTTTGTAACGGCCTTCCGAGGTTCTTAACGCCCTCTCTGTCCGGCGACGCTCGGATAGATCGCGAATGTAAGCTGTGAACATCGGTGGCTCTTCATGCGGAAGCCGTGTCACTGCCAGCTCCACGGGAAATTCCGTTCCGTCGGATTTCATCCCGGTCAGCTCAACACGCTTGCCGAGAATGGGACCTTCCCCAGTTTCCAGATACCGCTTCATTCCCTCGTAATGTCTCTCGCGCAGGCTGGGCGGAATGATCAATTCCGGAAGCTTCCGTCCAATCACATCCTCTCTGCGATACCCGAACGTGCGCTCGGCCGCAGGATTGAATTCCACCACCCGGCTTTCGCGATCAATCGTGATAATGCAGTCCAGCGCGGATTCCAGAATGGCCGTCTTTCGGTTTTCACTTGATCGCAGCGCCTCTTCTCCACGCGCCCGTTGAATGAATTGCCCGATCTGCCGCCCCACAGAAAGCAGCGTCTCCACCAAGTCGCTATCTGCCTGCCGCAAATCACGCGTGAAGAATTCAATAACACCCACCACTACGCCACGGTCAGTCAACGGGAAAGCGATGCCGCTTTTCAATTTTTCGTCTGTGAGTTCGCGAATACGCGGCAAATTGACCTCTGCGGCAAGATCTTGCAGCCATACGACCGTCTGCTGCTCCCACACGCGCCCTGGCAAACCAGCTCCACGCGTAAACTGCCGGCTGCACGTCGCCTCTTCCAAGTGAACGGCCCATAAACCCGGCGTATGCCACGTTCCCACGCAGTGCAGCGAACTCTCACCCGCGTCGCGCAGCCATAGAAATCCCATCTCCCAGCGCAAAAACTTCCCAATCGTCTCCAATAAGGAGCGCGCCACTTCGTCCAGCCGCCTGGCGCTCGCAAGCAACTGGCTCAGGCGGAACTGCATCTGAAGCCGCTGCTCGGCTTTCCTGCGCGTGTTGATGTCGAGGAATGTGACAATCGCTCCGCTCAGTTCGCCTCGACTCACAATCGGCGATGAAGCATATTCCGCCGGGAAACTGCTTCCATCCTTTCGAAACAGCACGTCGTCTGCGGATCGAGTCCCCTGCCCTGCCCGCAGCGCGCGAAAAATGGGACACTCCATTTCCGGATAAGGCGTCCCATCAGAGCGCGTGTGGTGTATCAGCTCGTGCATGTTCCGCCCGAGCAACTCCTGCGGAGCATACCCGAGCATTTCGCACGCCGCCCGATTCACAAACGTACACCGGCCTTGCGCATCGATCCCGTAGATACCTTCCCCGGTGGAATCGAGCAGCTTTTGCCAATCTGTCGCGGATCGTCTAAGTGGAGGTTTGGCCGCGGCTCGCCGGCGGTCAGACTTCATCTTTAGTTAGATAGATGATACTCGCTAATCGTTTCAGTTCGTCGCCTCTGCGCCACGGCAATGCGGTCGAAAGCCCTTCACTCAGAAGTGAATCCGCAACCCGAACTCAATCTGCCGTGGCGTATTGGCCTGCGCTGTCACCACACCCCAGGTCTGCGGGCTATCGATGTTTAACACCGGATTGGACGGTTGAAAGTGGTTCAGCAGGTTTGAAAACTGCGCGATGAATGTCGCCCCGGCCCGCTCAGTAACAAGAAAGTCCTTTGAGACAGTCATGTCCACATTCCACGTTGGGAATCCACGCAGCACGCCCGCTCCTCCGCCGCTCGTGTCGACCCCCAGTATCAGGCGGCGGAAGTCCGCATAGGTCGCGCTCGGGTTCGCAAACATGTTGATGCCGGAACCGCCCGCCGAAGCGTTTCCATTAGTTCCGATGCCCCCGGTGGCCGTGACATTGTAGTGTGCTGAATTGCCGCCCGTATACGGCGCAATCAGCACCGCATTCTCATTCGTAGTCGCCGAGCCGCAGTTTGCCTCGCCGAAGGATTGGCAATTGGAATTTGTTCCCGACCCCACGCTTACTTGAAGCGGCGCGCCGCTCTGCGCCGTGAAAAGCGGCGCAAACGCCCATCCACCCAGCAGATGACCCAACATTCCTTTCTGACCGGCAAATACTTTGGGTTGGTATAGAAGGCTGAGGTTATACACGAAGCGAATATCGAATGCCTGAGGTCCATACATCGAGCGCAGATTCCAATCGTCCAGAACCGTATAGCCGCTCGTCGTTTGTTGTACCGCGCCGGTACCCAAAGCGTGGCTCCAGGTGAAATTCGATTTCGCGGTAAGGCCGTGGAAATCGCGCGCTGTCACCGAAAAGAACGCCGCGTTGTAATTGCCATATCCGTCGCTGGTCGCCATCAGTATCGAGGAGAGTTGCGAAGGCGGCGAGCTCAGAATCGTGCGGCCCAAAGTCCATGACGAGGCCGTATTCAAGCTGCTCCACAAATTAAACACCTGTGTCGCCAGAATCGTGCTCTTGCTGTTCGCAGCGACCGCCGCTGTACAGCTCCCATACTTGGCGCAATACGACGAATTCGCGCCACCCAGCGCAGCTTCAAAAAACGGCTGGTTACTGACCGGCTGATTAGAGCTCAATTGCCCGTACAGATTGGCGAACGCATTCGCAAAGCTCTGGCCGTTCAACGTCATCATGTATGGGACGGCATCGAGATTGATCGTCTGATACTCATTGCGGATAATCCGGCCGATGTAGCCCGCCTCGAGCATGAAGTTCTGCGATAGCGCGCGCTGAACCGTAAAGTCAAACTGATCTGAGCGGCTGGGCCGGTAATTTGGATCCAGCGCATAGCCGTCCCCAGCCGCGGCGGCGCCATTGACGCCAGCAAAATAAGGCTGCGGCAGCGTTTGGCTAACTGTGGGTAGCGGCGCCGTCATTCCGTCCGTACCGATGCGGAAAGCAGTTAACGGCGTGACGCCGCTAGGTCCCAAGCAGGCGCCGCTGGAACTCGCTCCCACGCATTGAACCGCCTGTCCGAGTCCGGTCCCCAGCAGGGGAATCAAAACAAGATCCACACCGTTCAAGCGCCCATAAATGCGGCTGTATCCGCCCCGAATAACCGTTTGATTCTGCCCAAACAGCCTGCCCAGCAGGCCGCTCCCGAAACTCGGATTCCAGGCGGCGGCAACGCGCGGGCTCAAACCTCCATAGAAGGGGTTGTATGGGTATTTGTGATCGCCATTGACGTTGCGTATCGTCGCGAACCCTAGTATCGGATCGTAAGCCTGTCCCGCAAGCGCTGCCTGTTTGACATTGGCCAGGTAGGTATTGGTGCTGATCTGCTTATCGTTGGTATCGACTAATTCCACCTGCTTCCCATTGATCTCGTAGGGCGGCATCTCAATCGTGTAACTCAGCCCGTAAGTCAACGTGAAATCCTTTCGCATGTGCCAGGTGTCGCTGAAATACAAATCGTAAGTCGGAATAATCGTCTGGTCGAAAAGATTTGTGCCTATGGGCTGCAATGCCAGGTTAGTGCCCGCCCGCGAATACAGAACCTGCGGCGTGGAAACGATACCTAACACATCGTCGTAGAGCTGAGCCCAGTTGCTTTGTTGGTTCACAGGTAAATTGCCGGGATAAAAGCCGGAAAAATTGATGCCCGAACCGGAACCGATCTGGTAGACCACCTGGGTAAGCACGTTAGTGCCGTTATCGTCTCGAGTGTGAAAATCGAAATTTCGCTCGTAAGTACCACCGAACTGGAACAGATGGTTCCCATGTATCTGGCTGACATCGTCGCGAAACGTATGGTCCTGCCCGTCCCAGGAACGCTCCCGCACGCTTGCAGAGTTGACATTGTAGGGTATGAGCGCATTCGCACCCGTAGCGCCGGAACCGGTTTCGCCACCGATCTCAACCGCCCCGCCCAGCCCGGGGAGTTGAGGGGGCGCCAGGTTAGAGAACCACTGCCAGAAATTCCGCAAATAGCTCCAGTGAAAATCGTTCGTCAGGTTGGAATTGATAGTGGTTGTAAGTCCGGCTACGTAGTACGAAGGCTTCTGGACATGCGGGCTGACCGCTTTTGCTTGCCCGAACGTGTCGCCCGCAAACGCGCCGCCGATATCCACTTGGCTGGCCGTCAGCTCGTTGAAGGCATAGTAGCGGTAGCTGGTCATCAAATGCCATTTCTGGCCGAAATCGTGGTCCACTCTCACAACCCCAAAATCCGCACTCTGCGGCAGCCGGATGGCAGCAAGATAGCCTTGCGTGTTATAGGTATCTCCCGCCTGCGGATCATTCGGCATCGGCATGTATTTTGACCAGAGCTGATTCACGATTGGATTCAAGCCAATGCGCCGCGGGTCACATGTCGCCGCTCCGCAGAGCGCCGGCTGATACGTGACGCCATTCACCGTTACTGGAACTGAATTGAGGTTATAGGCCTGATACACGCCGGAGCCGTTCGGAAGCTGAATAACTCCCGCCCGCATCAAAGCAGTCGGAACCAGCTTCTCAACCGTGGTTACCTGCGGAAAACGACGGCCTTCATAATTGACAAAGAAATATGTCTTTCCGCCAAGTATATTAGGAGTTAAAGGTCCTCCAAGAGAGGCTCCGAAGCGGTTCTGATGGCTGGATGGAAGGGGAGTGTAGGGCTTTCCGGCCGTCGGCGTGTGATTATTCTTCCAGAGGTTGGCGCCAAAGTTGCTCCCCAAGTAGTAGTCATATAACGAGCCGTGAAATTGATTGGTGCCGCGTTTCGTCACCATTTGGACCTGCCCGCCAGCCGCCCCGTTGAAATCGGCGGTTTGATTGTTTGTCGCTACTTTGAACTCTTCGATGCTCTCCGCCGGCGTAGGCATCACCCCGGAAGGATTCCCGCCGGAAGCCGCCGACCCGATGTAGCCGCTGCTCTGCGTATACGACGCCGATGTGCCGTCCATGTCGTTGGTGTTGTTGCCGCCGTCCAGTTGGAAAGTGTTCTGGTCGGTTACGGCTCCTGCAACGTTGCCGGTCGGCGACACGCCCGGTTGTAAAGTAACGAAGGCATTGGCATCTCGCCCCAGGTTCGGCAGCGACATAATGGCCGGCCCGGTGATGGTGTCTCCCACCGTCGCGCTGGCGGTCTGAAGTTCCGCTCCGGCTGACGCTTGCACCTCCACCGTCGTGGCGGTTGAGCCGACCTGAAGCGTCACATCGATGGTCAGGACCAGGCCGACATTCACTTGTTGATTCGGCACTTTCGACAGCGAAAAGCCCGGTTTGCTTACCTCGATGTTGTATTTGCCCGGATCGACGTTTACGAAGCTGTACCGCCCGCTTTCGTTTGTCGTGGCCACCCGCGCCGTATTGGTGGACACGTCAATGAGCCGGACTTCTGCTCCCGCCACCACTCCGCCTTGAGCATCTGTCACCTGGCCCGAAACCGTGCCCGTCGAGGTCGATTGTGCGTAAGCCATGCTGCCCAATAGCAGCAGCACAGCCAAAAAGGCTGCTCTTAAACCATGCCAACGATTGAAAATCAAAAAGATCGCCCCCTGCCGAACGGTCCATTGTATACGAGCGGGGAAATATCTGGTATACTGACGTTGTCTTTGCCCCGCATCGTTGTCATTCGAGTGCCTTCCGGCCGCTGTCTTCCCTTCCGTCGCGTTGGTTATTTGAAGATCCTGCAGTCAGAGCAAAGATAATTAACACTTAAAAGGAATCTACTGTGACCAACATATTTGTCGGAAATCTCAGTTATCAGGCAACACAAGCCGATCTACAGAACGCATTTGGCGCCTACGGCAACATCGAAAGGATCAACGTCGTCACTGACCGGGAAACCGGCCAGCCCCGCGGCTTTGCCTTTATCGAAATGACCGATCCGGCCGCTGCTCAGAATGCCATTGCAAATTTAAACGGCTCCGAGCTGCATGGCCGCGCCATTAACGTGAACGAAGCCCGCCCTAAGCCCGCGGGTGGTGGCGACTACGGACGCCGCAGCTCAGGTTATCGCGGCGGTAACGGCCGCAGCCGCGGAAATCGCTGGTAATCGCAATTTACTTCACCGGGGCAGGCGCTTTTGCCTGCCTCGTTTGATTCACTTTCTTCATCCGCTTCGTAAGCTTCTTTTCAAGCCGCGCTTTTCGGCGCGTCCATGCTTCGCCGGGTCTGCAGGCTAGCGCCTGCGCCGTGAACTCCAACGCCTTGGCAAAGTTGCCTTCCTCGTGCTCATAGTATTTGGCTATCTCTTCGAGCGCGCACAGGCGATACTCATTGCGGCACGCCGCCAGTTCGCCAAATAACTCCTGCGCGGCCTGCGCGCACCCCAATTTTTTCTCCAGCCGCGCCATGTCCCAGAGCGTTCGGAATAAAAGACGGTCAGGCAGCCCTGCATCCACGGCGCGTTTCAACAGTTCTAATCCGCGCTCCGTTTCACCAGCACGGATGAGCCAGCGGCCGATGCCGCATAGATCCTCACCCCGCTTCACACCCAATCGCGCCAGCGCATCGCAATCCGTTTGCCGGAAGGCCGCCGGAACAATTGCCGTAAGACAGGCCAGAGTCAGAATGTCGATCGCGTTGTGATGAAAGATGGGCACCAGCCGGCGTGCTTCCTGCCAACGGACATACTCGAAATAGACGTACGGAATCAATTCGCCCGGCAAATCGCCCTCGCGCTCAAACCCGAGCACCTGTTCCTCCAGTTCCATCAGCCGGCAGCTTTCCAAGCGCAATTTCCATAAACGCCGCGCTCCATGTAGCAAATCGAGGTGGGCGAGCCGGTCAAATGGAGATCTTTGACCTCGATGCTGGTAGCGCGCATCGAGCAGCGGCTCGTCGAAGGTCTTTCCGTTGTAAGTGATCAGCACATCGAAGTTGCTGAGATGATCAGCAAGCGCCGCCAGCATGCTCGCTTCTTCTGAATATTCGCGCAGAAAAAATTGACGCAAGCGGAACCCTTCTGCCGTAATTTGCCCGACGCCCGCCAGAAATGCGTACGGATTCGAACTTCCCAGCAGTCCCGTCGTCTCCGTGTCGAGGAAAGCCAAGCGCTGGCACTCGACCGAAGGTATGGCGCCTTCGGCGAGGACGTCCAACATGTCAGCAGGCAATTCGGCCAGACTTCCAATATCGGCTGCTCCGTGTTGCCGGTGCGCCGGGAAGAGCCGCTCGATTTGAAAATGTTCCCCGAATCGATTCTCAACAACAACGCCCGCCGCCCACTCTTCAACACGCATGCGAGCCGGCTCGACATCAATCTGTTGGGGCCACAATGCCGGAGAAAAATTCCGTTGTGCAAACCTGAGTTCGATAGCGGCAACGCGCTGTTTCAATAGATCGAGCTGTTCTTTGGCAGTCGGCACGCGGGTTTCGCTATTTCTTTGCCATTATACGCACCTATGTTCAAATTGAGAATTTTGCTCTTCCTCGTCCTGCCTCTTGCGGCTTCGGCGCAGTTCGACATCAAAGCGCACTACACCAAGCACGAATACAAAATCGCCATGCGCGACGGCGTACATCTGTTCACGGCCGTGTACGTGCCCAACGATGCGTCGCCTTCGAACAAATACCCGTTTCTGATGACTCGAACGCCCTACGGCGTCGGCCCGTACGGTGAAGACAAGTATCCGCGCCAGCTCGGCCCGGGAGCGAAGTTCGCCGAAGATGGATTCATTTTTGTGTACCAGGACGTCCGTGGCCGCAACATGTCCGAAGGCACGTTTGTCGAAATGCGTCCGGAACCTGACCAGCTCAACGGCAAGGAGGTCGACGAAGCCTCCGACACCTACGACACCATCGAGTGGCTGCTTAAGAACGTGCCGAATAATAACGGTCTCGTAGGCCTCGTGGGCACATCCTATCCTGGCTTCTATACCAGCGCGGGCACCATCAACGCGCATCCGGCACTTGTTGCCGCTTCACCCCAGGCTCCCATGTCCGACATCTACATGGGCGACGATGCGTATCACAACGGCGCATTTATGCTGATTGCGAATTTCGCGTTCTATATGGACTTTTTTGGTAAGCAAAATAATCCGGAATTACCCCAGCCTCGCAAGCCTTTTGATTACGGGACGAAAGATGGGTATCAGTTCTATCTCAATATGGGGCCGCTGGTGAATTCAGACGAAAAATACTTCCACTTCACCAACCCATACTGGACCGATTGCTACACGCACACAACGTATGACGAGTTCTGGCGCAGCCGCGATGTTTTACCTCATCTAAAGAACATCAAGCCGGCAATTCTGGTCGTCGGCGGCTGGTTCGACGCCGAAGATCTGTCCGGCGCCCTCAAGACCTTCCGCGCCATTGAGAAGCAATCGCCCGCCACATCGGACAAGCTCGTCATGGGACCTTGGGTGCATGGCGGCTGGAATCGCGCACCGGGAGACAAACTCGGCGATCTTACATTCGGATCGAACAATTCCACCTTCTTTCAGGATGAAATCGAGCTGCCCTTCTTTCGCCAGTATCTAAAAAACGCAGCCCCTGCTGCACTGCCCAAAGCGTATGTCTTCGAGACCGGCAAGAACGTCTGGCGCAAGGAAGAGCAGTGGCCGCCTGCGAACGTCACCACGCGCAAGCTGTACTTTCAGGCCGGCGGCAAATTGAGCTTTGCGCCGCCCACACAGCCAACCGGCTTCGACGAGTACATCAGCGATCCGGCAAATCCGGTTCCGTTCTATAGCAAGCCGACTCTATCCATGGCGCGCGAATATATGGACGCCGATCAACGCTTCGCGCAAAGCCGCCCGGACGTCCTCACCTATGAGACAGACCCTCTGGAGCAAGATCTGACCGTCGCGGGCCCCATCTCTCCTACGTTATTTGTGTCGACCACCGGCACCGACTCGGATTTCGATGTCAAGCTGATCGATGTCTATCCCGAAAATGCCGGCGACTCGCTGAGCGGCTATGAGCAGTTGGTGCGCGGCGAACCGTTTCGAGGCAAGTTCCGCAACAGCTTTGAGCATCCCGAACCGTTTAAACCAGGCGAAGTGGCGCAAATCCAGTTCGCAATGCCGGATGTTTATCATTGCTTCCAAAAAGGCCACCGCATCATGGTGCAGGTTCAGAGTTCCTGGTTCCCTCTAACTGACCGCAACCCGCAAACCTTTACCGACATTCCAAACGCCAAGCCGGCAGATTTTCAGAAAGCCACCGAGCGCGTTTATCGATCGAGCGATCGCGCATCCTTTATCGGTTTGAATATTGAATGATGCGAAAAATCCTGCGCTACACATGGATCCTGGTGGCTATCGCCGCGCTTTATGTAGCTTGGATCTTCTACTCACGTCACGAGCGCGAGGCCTCAGCCGAGGCAGCTATCGCCCGGCAGAAGCAGAAGGAAGCACAGCGCGTAGATAATCTGATCTTCGGATCCGGTGAGATTCAATTCACCACCTTCGGCGCAGACAATGGCGTGCTCCGCCCGGGCGAAAGCACGGAGCTTTGTTATGGCGTCGTAAACGCCGTGCGCGTAGAGATCGATCCGCCCATCGAACAGGCCAAACCCACTTATCACCACTGCGTCGAAATCGCTCCCAAAAAGACAACCACTTACACCATCAAAGCCACGGATGCCAAGGGCAAGACAAAATCCGAATCGTTAACCATCCAAGTTAGATAGGCAGAGTTTATTTGAACCCGGAGCAGATCGCGGTCGCTGTTTGGCTCTTCTATTACTTGGTTCGAGCGAGTCTGTTCTTCAGGGCTGGCCGGGATAGAACGACAGTGCGCTGCCCCCGAAGTTAGTCCATCCGTTCCAGCCACCGGAAGAAGGTTGCCAGTCTGACCAAACCGTACCGCTGCTATCCACCGCGAACAGTTGAATACGTTCGTCTTGCGTGCTGGCTGTGACCAGTTGCGGATCGAGACCGCTGCCGCCCATGTCGGTCCAGTTACCGCCGAAACTTCCGCCAGGCGATCCTTGCTGCCAAATGTTCAATACATCGTTGGGCGATTGTGTCGATACACCGAACAATACCAGGCGGCCGTCCTTGTTCTGCCCGATGGCGATTCCCGGCTTGAGCGTCGCGCCGGGAATTTCGGTCCAGTTGTTCCAGCCGCCACCGGGCGAAGTCTGCGAGATTGTCCAGACATTGCCGGAAGAGTCTACACCAAATACCTGCAACTCACCACCAAGATTTCGCGCCACTGCCAGACGTGGATTCAACTGCACACCACTCAGCTCTTGCCAACCGCTCCAGCCACCCGCATCGGTTTGCCAGCAATGCCAGATATTGCCGTTGGAGTCGGCGCCAAATATTTCCAAGTGCCCGTTAAGATTGCGCCCCAGCACATACCCAGGCTTGATTTTGGGGTCTCCGCCGCCATTGTTTAGCGCACTCCAGCCTGAAGCCCAGCCTATTTCAGGCGCATTTTCAGAAACAGTATAGATTACACCGCCATTATTGAGACCCAAAAGACTCAAGCTGCCATCAGCGTTGTTTCCGGCTGTCAGATTTGCCAGGCCCAATCCCGCGCTACTGGTCATGTCGCTCCAGGTACTCCATGGCGCCCCACCGGGCGAGGGTTGCTGGCTCCAATAGACATCTCCGCTCGTCGGCACGAACACCTGCACTGTGTTGTCTTCGTTCTTCACGACAGCGATGCCGCCGGCGGAAGAGACGCCACTAAGTCCTGCCCAGCCGTTCCAATCCGCCGGCGGGCTCTGAGGTACGTCGGCAGCTTTCTGCCAGTCGTGTTCGACCGCGCCGTTCGCTCCAATAGCAAACATCTCCAACGCACCGTTCTGGTTCATCTGGATTGGTCCGAAGAGTGCACCGGCGGCGTCAATTCGAACCACCACCGCCTCGGCCGCTGGCACGGAGAGAGTCAACGAGCCGGAAATGTCCGGTTGGAGCGGCGTCCATGCGCCGAGCCATGAGGAGTTGTTAGTAATAGTCTTGCCGGCCAGCGTTGCGGCTTTTGGAGTCGGATCGCCCGCTGTGCCGGACGTCAGCACCATATAAGAGCCGCTGGCTGTGCTGAACCCCTGCGGCTGAATCGTGAGATTGACAGTGGCGCTGTTACCTGTCAGATTATTCGTTTTGTTGATGAACGTCAGATAGCTGGTCAGGCCAAGCCGACTGAATAAGCGGTGACCTGATTGTTAAGAGTATTATCCAGACTTACGGCTTCCGAATAGCCGTGGCCGCCCAAGTCGAACGCCTTAATGGCGTATCCTTTGGGGTTGATCACCCAATCGTCGCAGGGTTCCTGTACACCGCTGCTGTTCTGGCAGCCCGCGGGGAGGTAGCCGGCGCCGCCGTTCGTGACGGTTACCCCTGTAACCTGATATGAAGTAGGATTACTTCCGGGAATTGGGGCTGTTTGAACTGTTGCCGTTGCAGTTATGCAACCGGTGCCAGAACACGGCGGAGCAATTGTGACTCCCGTGGGCGCCGTAGTGTAGGACCCGCCCCTGTTCACCGTTACGGATGTTACCGAGGTCCCGGTGCTGCTCACAAACGCGCTTGCCGACGCGCATACTAAGGGGCAATTACCTCCAGTAAAAGTCACCGTCGGCGGCTGTCCATAAGTGGCTGGAAGGTTGCCCGGCAATATGGTATCCGTGTAGAGCCACTGATTGTTGTGAAAATTGACGCCTGCGGCTCCATGCGCAGCCCACCAGTGCATATAGTCCAGCGCCCAGAGGGCTGAGGCGAATGCGTTGCTGGCGCCGTCTACACCGCCGAGGAAATCGTTCGATTCCGTCAAGCGATAAGCCAGATTGTCGTTAAGCACCGGCTGCAGATTATGGCTGTAAAGCCAGAGGTAAGGCGTGTAGGGTTCAAAACCATACGGCCCCGTTGAGAGATGCGGCCCTTCGCTGCCAGTATGGTTGTCCACCCATTCTCCCGAAAGCATATCTTCAATCGCCGGCGTTGGCAAAAGGTAAACCTTGTGGCCTCCTGAGTTCCAACAAAAGCAGCCTCCAACGTAATAATGCTGAGTGACGGCTGTGACCTGAGAGGTGATGATGCCGCCTGGAGTGGCCTTGCAATCGGCAAAGCCCTGAGTCCAGGAAACGCCATTGGGATAGGAGCTGCCGCAGGAGCTACCTGTATAGTACGAACTCAGATCGTAGGCGCCCGTATCGGGAGAAGCATAGTTTTCCTTAACCGAGTTGTCAATCCCGGTAGCGAACTTTTGCCAGTCCACTAGATAAGTCGGAAGGTTTGAAATGTTTGGATCGGTTCCGCCCTGACCATAGAGGAATCCATGCCAATCCTGCTCGTTGCCGATCGAGATGGCCTGCAGCGAAGGCTGATATCCAGACTTTGATATATATTTCGCAATTGCGGCATCGTCCGATGGCTGCGGGCAGTAAGGTGGCTGCGCGGATGGATTGCAATAAATGGGGACGGAATAGATCACGTGCAGGCCGGCGAGGGGCGCCCACTGAAATAGGGCGTCTATATCTGAATTCGTTGGGTGAAAGCCATTGACTGTACTGCCACCAATGCGCAGGTTCTTCAGACTCAGGTTTTGGAAAAGAGTGGTTAGTTGGACATTCCCGGGCGACCAAAAATTGCCCACCACTCCCCCCTGATTGGTCGCTGAGGTGACCGTCGCCGTTTCAAACCCGAGACCAGTGAAATCGGCGGGAATGGCATAATTCCGGGATGTGGTGTCCACCGTCGCCTTAACCGCCGTCTGTCCTCGCACAGGACCCGCAATTAGAAAGGTGGGTAAAAACAGCAGAACACATCTGGAAATTCGAAACTTGTCTGACACTATTTCCTCCTCACGTCAGAAAAAGAGCTTTACGGCCACTTGACCGATACGGTAACCATTGCGGTCGCTGGTGATTTTGCTGAAATTAGTTAAGTTAGTGAAGTTGAGCTGGCCGGGGTTGTTGAATTGCGGATGATTCAGTGTGTTGAAGGTCTCCAAACGGAACTGCAGAGAAGTCTCACGACCAACGGTGAAATTCTTCAATAAAGAAGCGTCGAGATTGTAAAAGCCGGGCCCACGCACCTGTTGGGCCTTTGCTCCAAGAGGTGAGAAGTCTCGCTGGCCGACTGCTGTTGCCGAGGGAGGCTGAGCGAATGCGCGAGGATTCAACCATTGATTGATATCGTGCGGACCGGCGTACGGGTTCTCGCCCGCAACCATATCGGCATTACAGCCAAAATCAGCGGTCGTCGCAGTCGGGCATGGAATCGTGAATGGTTGCCCACTCTGATAGGTATAGATGTAATTAATGGTCCATCCGCCAGCAAGTGCCTCAAGCCACCTGCCCGCCCCACTCAGGAGGTGATGGCCTCTCCCAAACGGCAGTGCATATTCCCCGGATACATGCACTACATGCGTTGTGTCGTTTTTGCATAGAACATAATCGGGACCGATCCCGAAACCCGGCAGCCACTGCGCACGATATCCCTCAATGAGTTCACCGTTGTTCGTCGCGGATGCCATGCACCTGGAATATGTGTAATTAGCCAGCAAAATCAAGTTATCTTTGAATTGGTGCTGATACACCGTCTGCAGCGAGTGATAGTTGCTTATCGCATTAGTAGCTACATCCTGCATGTTTGCTGAGAAGCTTGGGAAAGGTAGGTAGTTTGTCTGGTTGGTTCCCGGCGGTAAAATCACTTGAGGAGAATTCTGCGCTCCATATGAATCCTGATGTCGTCCCAGCGACGCCACATACCCGGTTTGGATCGAGTCGCGGGACGTGAATTGGTACTGCACAGTAACATTTGCGCTCTGCACAAACGGAGTCTTGTAATTGTACTGTTTCCCGAAAAGAGACAGCCCGGAACCCGTCACAGTTAATGGATCTTCCAAATTAAGAACTCCGAACGTAGTTTCAAGAGTAGCTACCTGATTGTTCGGCAGCAGGTCCGGCGTTTGCGAAGTCAGGCTGGGATTGCTGATTAGAAACTGGAAGGGATAGTTCGTTCCCAGCGTACCGCCATATCCTACGGTTGCAAACGCGCCGTATGAAATGCCGTATCCAGCACGCAAAACAAGATTTGATCGCAGGCGCCAGGCTACTCCCGTCCGCGGAGCGAAATTAGTGAACTGTCCCCTGTTAACCCTGAGACCGGAGACGCAATCAACCTGAATGTTATATCCGGCTAGAAGAGCGTTGAAGGCGGCGGAACGCGGTTGACCGCATCCCTTTTGTGGCATATAATAAACGCCTCCGGGACCGTCTCCTCCGGTTTCCTGGAAGTTCGCTTGCGCGCCATTACTTTCTCCGTACGGTGAAGAGTATTCCCACCGCAGACCTAGATTCAAAGTAAGACTCGGCGTAACATGCCAGTTATCTTGGAAATAAGAAGCCAAATAATCGGCAAAATATTTTGATCCGGCCCAGTTTGACCCCGAATAGCTGCTCATTCCTCCGAGGTTGGAAATCCCGCCTGGAACCAGAGTCGCGCGCGGGAGCAGGAGCATATCGGCGATCCCAAGTTCGTTACTGTTTTTGTTCGGAATATCGGAGTACATCCCGCTAAATCCGAATTCGCCCTTGCTGTATGCGGGTTGGAGCATATTTCCCCGTATGTGGTTAATCTCGAAACCTGCGCGGAATTCGTGTCTTTCATGAACTTTCATCAGGTTATCGAATAACTCTAGGGCGCTTGTAGTCTGCAAGGTAGGCATATAACGGCGCCCGCCGAAACTGCTGAATCCACTGTAATCGATGGTCGGAAGTCCGCCATTCCCGGGTATCTGCGGTATACCTTGAATTCCGTACTGGCCAGGCAATCCCAGCGTATTGGCAGTAGGCATGGTCAGGTTATGCACCACGTGGTCATAACCGCCCGTTATCTCGTTTTCAAAAGTAGGCGAAAAGATATGGGTGTAGTTCAAAGCAAGCTGATAGTGCGGATCTTCATCGATGGGATTGATGTTGAGCGCACCACCTGCGATCCCGGCGAAAGGTTGGTAGGGTCCAATATGCTGGTGGCTGCGGCTGAAGACGCCCCAGATCAAATCCTTCTCGCTCAGGTTCTCGTCAATTCTGAGATCGTACTGATTAATGTACTGAGTCGCTGGCGGAACGGTATAGTAATTGTTCAGCAGAACACCGCCATTCGTCGGCGCTGGAAGCAGCTTGAGCAACGCAACTGAATTCTGATCAATTCTGGACGTTGGAATGATGTTCAAACTGGAAACGGGAATCTTTGTAAAGTCCTTGATGCCGCTCAAAGGCCCACCGGGTGCGTAATTCGCCGCATTGCAGCCAGAAGTGGAGCAGTTGTAAAACGGATCGCGAACATAGACCGTACTGTTGCTGTTATTCGTCAACCCGGTAATCGGATCCAGCGCGCCCGCGGGCACAGGCCGCGTGGTGGCGGGATCGAGGATTGTGCCGTGCGGAAATATGCGGCCTAAGCCGTCTGTGCTTGTCCCTGCGTTACCAATGATGTCGTCCGGATTACCGTTGATCAGATCCTGCAGGTTCGTGTAGTTACTGCTGCGCATTGCATTGGTCGGCACCGTAAAGCCGGAAAATGCCGCCTGCTGCTCGACATTTGTGCGCTGGTAGTCAAAGAAAAAGAACGTTTTATTTCGGCCGTTATAGAGCTTGGGGAGAACAACCGGACCGCCTACCGTTCCTCCAAATTGATTCTGCCGGTATTCCTGCCGCGCCTTGCCATTCTGCTTGTTGAAATAATCGTTGGCATTGAAGTCTTCATTGCGCAGGTATTCCCAAACATCTCCTTTGATCTGGTTCGTGCCGGATTTAAGGACGGCGTTTACTACCGGCCCCGTGAACTGGCCGAACTCCGCGCTGTTGTTGCCTTCCTGTAGTTTGAATTCTTGGATCGCATCAGGCACTGGTGCCACGCTCACACCGCCAAACACCTCTGAGTTGTCATCAACGCCGTTCAAACGATAGTCCACCTGGACCTGACTAACGCCGTTTGCCCAGAGTTGATTGGCGTTATCCGGGGAGGAGCCCACAGGGGCAAGAGTGCCCGCCGAGATCTGCGCAAGAGAGAACCAGTTGCGCCCCTGCAAGGGCAGGTCGTTTACGGAAACTTCGGAAACCGTCTGACCCAGCGATGCATCCTGTGCCTGGAGTAGCGAGACCTGCGACGTGACTGAGATCTGCTGGCGCACCTCGCCCATCGCCAGCGGCACGTCCGCCGTGACCACGTTCTGAACGTGGACCTGGATACCCTCCAGAATGTAGGTTTTGAATCCCGGCGCCTCGACCTTCAGCGTGTAGACACCTACCGGGACGCCCTCAAAGACATAAGTTCCGCTCGAGGTCGACTGCGTCTCAAGGCTGACAGTCGTCTCCTGATTAATCAGGGTGACGTGCGCATTGGGCACCACGGCGCCGCTGCTGTCTTTCACCGTGCCTGCTACGCCGCCCTGAGCAATCTGAGCGTGCGAGAGCCCGGTTCCTGCAAAAAACAGCAGCGCCACAGCACGAACGTACCTCGTCATGGGCGCTTCGAACAAAAATGCAATCAATCGTGACGTATGTGGACATGTTAGCTGTTCTAGTAGGCGTTCTGTCTACGTTACGGGCGAGCTCGTTCTTGCACGTACGTTGCTGAAAAGCAAGCAGTTCTGCGGCCTACCTGATACGAACGGTTACGAGCTCCGTTTGCAGGCCGTCGTGCAGCGCTCTGCCGCGTGCTAAAATGCCGCGATGGCAGGGCACGGGCACGCAGTTATGGAGCCATCCAGTGATCGCCAGGCGCAACTCACAAAATTGGCCGAATCACACGAAGTGGTTGTTGCACTTCGAAAGCATATCGAGGAGATCGTCGAAGGCAACGCATTCAAGGCAAGCCATCGCAGCGGACAATTTCTCAAGTACATTGTGGAGCAGGCCATAACTGGCCGCTTCGAATCTTTAAAGGAGCGCGTTATTGGCACCGAACTCTTCGGCCGCCATCCTTCGTACGATACGGGCCAGGACGCAATTGTTCGTGTCGCCGCAAGTGACGTCCGCAGGCGTCTTCTACAACATTATGATAGGTACTGTACAGAGTCTGAATTCCGCATTACAATTCCGCAGGGTTCCTATATCCCGGAAATTCTCTGCCGGTACGCACCTGGTGTCAAGGCGTCTGGATCAGCCAGCTCGCCCGGCAACGCAGAATTTTCTTCAGTGGGTTTGCCCACCTATGAGAACGAAATCCAAATAGCAGTAGATGAGGTACGAGGGCCGGCCGCCCCGGCAATGGGCATCCAAACTCCCCCATCTCGAAAGCGGTTTAATCGGCGACGGCTCTTCCTCGTGTTTCTGGCGTTGCCACTTCTTGCCGCGTATGCCATTTTCTGGAAGCGCTCGTTTTTAACGGACTTCGCACATGCTTCGGCTCGTACCTTTGCACCAGCTTCCGTCCTCCCCTGGTCCGCATTCTTCGAATTTCCCAAGTCCACGCATCTTATTACGAGCGATCCTGATATCTTCTGGATTCAGAAAATTACCGGAAATCCGATTTCGGTTTCCGATTATGCAAATCGCGTCTATCTACCTGCTCACAATACCCTCAGCCCGGAGCTGAAGCAGATTTGTTTGAACTCTCTGCGTGGCGATAAGTCGGCCAGCGTCGATATTCCTATTGCTATGAACATTGAAAATCTAGCGCTCAGCCGATCGAGACATCTGGACGTACACACAGCTCGCGACGTTCAATTTTCGGACCTGAAGACCGACGACAATCTTATATTTCTGGGAAGTCCACGATCAGATCCGTGGAGTTCCCTTTTCAATGATCAATTGGATCTTCAGTTTGTTGTCTCGAAAGGTACTATCGACGAAATCATTTATAATGTTCACCCGAAAAAAGGAGAGCAGTTAATCTATGCCCAAACAGCCAAGGGAGGCGCTACCGGTGAATCTTTTGCTATCGTCGCCTTCGTTCGAAATCCCGATCAGGATGGACAAGTACTTCTTTTGGCGGGGCTCAACGCTGAGGGCACACTTGCGGCGGGGAAGCTTGTAACAGATACTTCTCGCTGGTCAACGGCGCTGCAACAGTGCGGCATCTCGCCTCACGGACCAATTAAGCACTTCGAGATGCTGCTGCGTGTGAAAATGATGGCGAACACCCCGAACGAATCGGATCTTGTGACTTGTCATATTCTGTCTGAACCTTCCCCGCGATAGTGCATCTCAGTTACTTGAGTCGTGCGCCTGATTATAATGAGCCAATGCGCCGCATGCTGGGAACCCTCCTGGTGTTTTTTGCCGGCGCGAAGGTTACCGCACCGGAATTGACCTGGATGGCCTATCTTGGCGGTTCGGGTACGGACGATTGTGACGGAATCGCCGTGGACAGTGCCGGCGACATCTATCTCGCGTGCCATTCGGACTCTCCGGACTTTCCGCATCTTCCTCCGAAGGCTGCATCTCCATCTCGCGATGCGATACACGCCATCGTAGTCAAGATCGACGCGCGCTCAGGCCGGTTGGTATGGGTCACGCGCACTGGTGGAAGCGGCTGGGATGCTGCCGGTGACCTTACGGTAAGCCGGGACGGCACGATCTATGTTCTCGGCCAGACGCAATCCGCTGATTTCCCCACAACTGCGGACGCGGTGCAGCGACGCTTCGGAGGCCCGGCTCGCGATGTGTTTCTGCTCAAGCTGGATTCTAAAGGAACGATCGTCTATTCAACTCTCCTGGGCGGCTCAAAGAATGATGAACCGGGCGGAATGGCAGTGGCTGGCGACGGAACGGTCTACATCGGCGGCGTAACAACATCGCCGGACTTTCCCGGTTCACGAGCTGCTTCCTTTGGCCCCGGCGGTCAACAGGACGCGTTCATCGCCCGGCTGCGGCCTGGCGACCCCAATAGTTTGCAGACCGTATTGCTAGGAGGAAAAAACACGGACCGCGTCAGCAGTGTGGCGCTCGACAGCGCGGGCGACATTTTTGCTTCCGGCTATACATCCTCGGTCGACTTTCCTTTGAAGAATCCGCTACAGCCGCGATTCGGAGGTCAAGTCGATGGGTTCCTGGTCAAACTCCACATCTCCGATTGGACTCTGCGGTTCTCGAGCTATTTGGGTGGCTCAATGATGGACGGAGCCTATGGAGTTGCCATCGATTCGTCCGGCAACCCAATTGTCTCCGGAGTAACTGAATCGGCCGATTTTCCGGCCACACCAGCCGCATTTCAGCCGCACCGGCGTGGATCCATTGATGCGTTCATCACGAAGCTGAGTGCTGATGGCGGCGGTATTCTTTGGTCCACCTTTTATGGCGGCTCCAAGGCGAATTCCGATCAGTACTTAGGTGGAAGCCTGGCCGTCGACAAAGCCGGCCGGATCTGGCTTACCGGTATGACGAATTCACGTGATCTGCCGGCACGGAACCCATCGCAAGCACTATACGGTGGCAGCGACTTTGACGGGTTCCTTGCGGCTTTTTCATCCGACGGCGCGAAGCTCTGCTACGCCTCCTACTTCGTCGCAACTGGCCATGACATTTTGGAAGGACTCGCCATCTGGAATCACAAAGTATACGCTTCGGGCCTTTCCTCATCCACGAACCTCAGGCAGAGGGGGTCGCAAATCCAGCGCGGCTATGGCGGTGGACCATACGACGCCATCCTCATCGGCTTGCAACTACCGATTGAGCAGGGCTGCCCCTAGGACGTTTGATTTTGCGCCGTCTCGTAAAATGAAGCGTGCCGGACGCTCTTCCTCGGCTGCGCTTCAATCTGGATTTCATGCCTTCGCCGGACCCACGGCGGCCAGGGCTGATTATTCGTGATCCGTACCATTACACGGACGCGACGCTGATCGTGCCGCCACCGCTCGTGCAGGCGCTCGAGTGTTTTGATGGGCAGCAATCGACTTTGGATCTACGTTCAGAGCTGGTGCGTATTACGGGCGAGATTCAGGTAAGCGACCTCGAGAAGCATCTTTTCGATTCTTTGAACGATGCTGGGTTTCTCGAAAACGAGCGTTATCGCGAGTTAAAGGCCAAAAGAGAAGAGGAGTTTGCGCAGGAAGAGGTACGGCAGGCCATCTTTGCTGGCTCTGCCTATCCGGCGGATGCCGGCGCGCTTTCGACAGTATTGACGCGGCGCGTGGGGCGCCCGGAAGGATCGGCGGCAACCATCGCCGTGGCGGCGCCGCATGCCAGCCCCGATGGCGGTTGGGACACGTACAAGGCCGCCTATCAGGCGCTGCCCGCGGTCGAACAAGCGAAGGACAAGACGTTCGTGATCCTCGGCACATCGCATTACGGCGCGCCGGACCGTTTCGGGCTCACGCGCAAGCGGTTTGTCACGCCATTCGGCACTGCGCGAACGGAAACCGGTATTGTCGACGAGTTGGAGACCGCCGCGGCGGAGGCGGTGCGCATGGAGGACTACTGCCATGCTGTGGAACACTCTATCGAGTTTCAGATCCTTTTTCTCCAGCACCTCTACGGCGCGGACATCCGCATCCTGCCAATTCTGTGCGGGCCATTTGTGAAGAGTATCTACCAGGGCGGCCTGCCCGAAGACAATGACGGTGTGGCGCGCTTCTTTGACGCTCTCGGGAATATCGCGGCGCGGGAATCTCAGCGGCTCTTTTGGGTGCTGGGTATCGATATGGCCCATATTGGGCAGCGCTATGGCGATCCGCTGCGCGCCACGGCGAATGAGGGTGAGATGCTTGCCGTGGAGCAGCGCGACCGGCAGCGGATTGCGTGCATCAACGAAGGTGATGTGCGGGGCTATTGGTCACTTGTGCAAGAAGGGCATGACGATCTGAAGTGGTGCGGCGCATCGCCTATTTACACCTTCCTGAAAGCAATGCCTGGCCTACGCAGTGATCTGCTCGATTATCATCAGTGGCAGATCGACCCCGCGAGTGTTGTCAGTTTTGGAGCGCTGCGCTTCAGAAAACAGTAAAGTCGAAGTTACTGAACGCCGCCACCCCACCAATATCCGGGACGCGTGCGGATCTTCAAACCCGGGCGATCGACCACTACGCGTATGGTGTGGAAGCCCGGTTCGTTGGTATCGTTCGGGCGGTAGCTCAACAGGTACTGGCTGTTCAAGTCCTTGCCAATATCCGCTATAGCCTGTTCCATGGCGTGTTCGGAAGCGAAATTGTAGACGCGGCCCCCGGTAAAGTAGGTGAACGCTTCAGCGGGACTCTTTCTAAACAATTCATGGATGGCGCGCAGAATCGGGGGCACGGCGTTGAGCGCGTTGGTGTAGTCGTTCTGCTGGACTTCCGTCGTTTGGTTGCGCGGCCCCATACCGCCGGCGATATTGGGCTGCGCCTCCGGCGGTATGCCGCCTTCGGCTGGACGCGGGTAATCCGGCTTCTTTAAGAGAGCGGTGTAAGCCCTGTTGATGTCGATGCAATAGACGATCACGTTGTCGAACTGCATCTGCTGGATGGCATCGCGCATCTTGCCCTCGCTGCCTTTATCGATATTGCGGCTGAGCACGATGACGACCCGGCGGCGCACGTTGCGCGGATCGTGACGTTTGAGCATGTGGTCGGCTTCCGTGATGGCATCGATCAGGCGCGCGCTGCTCGAGCCGGCCTTCAGCTTCTGCATGGAATCCTGGAGCTTTTGCGGATCGTTGGTGAAATCCTGCAAGACCTGGAGGCGATGATCGAAGGCCAGGATTGCGACATCACCTTCGACGCCCGTCACCAGTCCCTGCATCAGTATGCCGGTTTTTCGCAGCTTGTCCAGAACCGGTTCAATCTCCGAATTGGCCTGCACGGCAACCACAACCGAGAGAGGCAACTGGGTGTAATCGGCGTTTACTTTTTGCGGCTTGTCGTTGTCGAAGACCTGAAAATCGGCTGCCGTCAAGCCGTTCACGTAGCCGTGGCCATCGGGATCAAAGACGGTGGTGGGCACGAGAACATCGCGGCCAATGACACGGAAGGTGGTACTATTGTCGTCTCCTGAGCTTTCCACAGGAGGTTCGGTGCTCTTGGGCGGCGGTTCCGCGTCACGCTTCGGCAACGTGGCTGGCGGAGGGCCAAGCTGGCCTGGCTGCGGCGGAGGGCCGGGCGGGAGCTGTCCGGGCGGCAGAATTTGCCCGAATTCCGGTGCTGCTAACCCGAACAGCAATATGACAAAAGACAAAACCTTCGGCGCCTGTCTCATCATTGTTGAGATGTTCCCCGCATGCGGGCAGTTTCGATCACCAGTTTCTCATTTATTTGCACAGTGTTCCGTTCGTCCGGCGAGCAGGTCGATCAGGTGCGGTATCAGGCTCTCGATGAGTCCTAAGGAGTAGAGGGCGCCTTTGGGGGAACCGGGCAGGTTCACGATGAGTGTCTGTTTTCTGTTGCCGGCAAGCGCGCGGGAAAGTACTGAGAATTTCGTCTGCTCGAGGCCTTTGGCGCGCATCAGCTCGGCTATGCCGGGAATCTCACGATCTAAAACGGCGCGAGTGGCTTCCGGGGTGACGTCCCGCGGGGAAACGCCGGTTCCGCCGGTGGTCAGAATAAGATTCGCGATGGCCTGATCCGCCCACGTCCTCAGACGTTCCGAGATGGCGGTTTCCTCGTCGGCAACAACATCGAGCTGAGCGACGGGCCAGCCCAACTCCGCGCAGCGAGTTTTCAGCGCGGGACCGGACAGGTCTTCGCGCGTACCGGCGACGGCGGAATCACTGATGGTCAAGATGGCGACGCGGATCATTTGGCCGTCCTCTTCCTGGCGCCCCGGCGGAACGTTCCTGATTTGCCACCGGTCTTTTCGAGCAAGCAGATTTCGCGAATCTCGATCTGTTTATCCAATGCTTTTGTCATGTCATAGATGACCAGCGCCGCAACGCAAGCGGCAGTCATTGCTTCCATTTCGACGCCGGTCTGCGCGACGGTAGAAGCAGTGGCGGTGATTTCGATGCCGTTTTTCATGACGCGAAAATCCACACCGGCATGCGTGAGAGGCAACTGATGGCAGAGCGGTATCAGATCAGAGGTCTTCTTGGCGGCGGAGATACCGGCGATGCGCGCGATTTCCAAGGGATCTCCTTTCGGGTTGTCGGGCAGCGCGCGAATGACACGCGGGGCCATTTGCACAAAGGCGCGAGCCATCGCGGTGCGCGCGGTGGGCGGCTTGCCGCCGACATTCACCATGGACACTTTGCCCGCGGCGTCATAATGCGAAAGTTTTGCCTTCATGGTTTTGCCATGACACGAATGGAATCGCCGATATTCCAGGTTTCGCGATCGTGATCGGCGACTAGGAATACGTTGGCGCCCGCGAGTGAGGGAACATCACTTGAACCTTGCCACGGAATGTGTCTGAGCTGCTGGCCATCTTCGCTCAAGCGGGCCGGCAAAAAACGTGTGAGCCCCAATTTGTGACGGAAGGGCGCTGCGAAGCGAGCGGACAAGAGCGGCAGAATGGGCGCCTCGATTCCGGCGAGAACTTCAAGCGCGGCGCGCGCGAAGAGTTGGAAAGTGACGAGTGTCGAGCCTGGATTTCCGGGTAGTCCGAAGACGGGCTTGTTCGCGAAAATACCGAAGGCGGCCGGCTGCCCCGGCTGGACGCGCACCCGTTCGAAATGGAAATTTACTCCTAAGGCGCGCAGCTCCGGTTTGACGAGATCGTATTTGCCTGCTGAGACACCCCCGGTGACGATCAGCATGTCGTGTTGCAGGCCGCGTTCCAGCAAGGGCCGCAGGGCCTGGGGAGTGTCGCGGGCGACGGGCAAGATGGTTGGCTCGCCGCCAGCGGCTTGCACCAATGCTGCGAGCATAAAGGAGTTCGAATTGCGGACCTGATGGGGCGCGGGTTGCTCGTCGATAGCGACGATCTCATCACCGGTAGCAAGGATGGCGACGCGCGGTAATGCTTCGACGTTCGCGGCCGCGTGCCCGGTCATGGCAATCGTTGCGACGTGGGAGGCATCGAGTTTTGTTCCGGCAGGAATCAGGATCGAACCCTTTTTGGCTTCGGCGCCTTGTTCGTTGATGAACTGATTGGGCTCGGCCGTGCGCTCGATCTTAACGAGCGGCTCTGCGCCGGGACCGTTGGTGCGCTCAACGTGCTCGACCATGACGACGGCATCGGCGCCGGGAGGAACGGGCGCTCCGGTCATAATTTCCAAGGCTTCACCGGATTCGAGCGGCGCCTGTTCGGCCTCGCCGGCGCGAACTTCGCCGCGAATGCGCAGCGTTCCGGGAACATCACTGGACTTCACCGCGAAGCCATCGCGCAACGAGCGGCGGAGGGCGGGATAATCTCTGTCGGCGTGAACGGCTTCAGCGAGGACGCGGCCGTGTGCGTGGGCGAGATCGACGAGTTGCAAATTTCGTGTGCGGCTCAGCGATTGAACTGCCGCAATGACGATGCGGCGGGCTTCCTCGAAATCGAGGGCAGGTTTTTGTTGTGGCGGCACGTTGGGATTTTACCTTGGAGGAAGAGCGATCAGCGGTCAGCGGTCAGCTTTCAGCCCGCTTTCGGGCGCAGCACGGGTGTGGGCGTCACAACGGGACTTGATTTCGGCGCGGTTTCAGGCGGCTATGGGGACGTTTTGGGGTGCTTCCAAGCGCTCCGGTTGTGATGCGGCCTTCCTTGCCGGGGTGGTTGTGTGCGATTGCGCACGCGTTTTCGCGCTGGCCAGCTTGTAGGGCTGGAGTTCGGCGCGGCGTGTTTCTTCCGCTGCAGCGCGTTTTTGCGATTCAAACCCAATTTGCTCTTTGAGCCTTTCGGCTCTTAGCTTTAGCAGGTCCTGCAGGGGGCGGGGGCGCACAACGGAGGATGAAAAGTGTTTTAGGAAGCGATAAGCTGCCCGGTGCCGAGGGCAAACGAAGGCCGGTCTTCGTCTGGTGCTTTGAGCCCGTTTGTGATTGTGGCCTGGACGCGTTGAGCAGTTGTGCATGGCACAGCGGATTGTCGCCTCTGCCGCAAGGCAGGGAGCACCTGAAGGAATGTCTTGAGTTGATTCCAGCGTCCTTTGCTCGCGGCAGAGGAGACAAGCATGAAGACACTTACCGCCGTTGGGCGGGACTGGATGTGCACCAGAAGTCGATTTCAGTGTGCATCCGGCTGGGTGCGCGGTCACCGGAAGATAGAAACCCATACAGCCACTTTCGCGACGTTCACGGAAGATCTGGAACGCTTGCGCGATTGGCTGAGACAACACAGGGTCAAGCAGGTCGCGATGGAGAGCACCGGCGTTTACTGGATTCCGGTGTGGAATCTACTGGAGCGCAAGCCGACATGCTTCGAGTTGCTGCTTTTGAATCCGCAGCACGTGCGCGCCTTGCCGGGCCGCAAGACCGATGCACAGGGCTGTGAGCGGATTGCACAACTACTGCAGTATGGATTGGTGCGGGCCATTTTTGTGCCGCCGGTTCCGATCCGCGAGTTGCGGGTGCACGTGCAGCAGGACCGGAATCGCGTCATCAACCGCATTCACCGCTTACTGGAAAGCGCCAATATAAAGCTGGCCTCCGTATTGAGCAATATTGTCGGCAAGACCGGCCGCTCGATACTGGATGCACTCGCCACGGCGACGCTGGTAAAGCCGGAATCGTTGGCCGCCTTGGCTACTCACAAACGGCTGAAGAACAAACAGGAAGATTTGCGCACGGCGTTGCGCTGCGAACGCAGCGATCACTTCCGGTTTCTGTTGTCGGAGTTGCTCGGCGAGTTGGATTGAAAATATGGTCCCACGCGCCACCAATGTTCCACGTATGATAGGGACTCGGCGTGATGGATGTTGTTCCTGCCACAATGCCGTTGTTTGTGTCCCACATCATGTAAGCGCGTCCGAAGATCGTGTTTTTGCCGTTGAAATGGTGATCAATGCGGAAATCGAAGTTGTCCGCATTGTTTACGCTGGAGCGTGTGTCCAGGCAATTATCGGCCGCGAACGTCAGGTTGGGCGTAAAGGCGCAATTCTTGTACTCCGTTGCCGTGTACGCCGAGATCACCTGGGCCAATTTACTGTCGATCAGACCGGAGGGAATCTTATTGCATCGGCTGCCGCCCGGCGCTTGCAACCCGTGTCCGGCCGCTCCAAATGCCGCACTCGGGTAAAGCAGCGGCATGGGTGCCCCGGAGCCGTCACAGAAAAATCGGACAGCCGAGTTCTTTCCAGATTCCGCGAACGGATTGTAAATCGCACTAGGAATAATTGCCGTTCTATTAGCGTTAACCGTTCCGACCAACTCCGGGCTCACTGTGCCGCTAAAGTCTCCGCCAAGCTCTTCAGCCGTCGGAACCCGCACATAGCTGTAGGAAGGCGTCGAATACCGCCAGCCCTCGTAAGCCACGTAGAAGAAGATCTTGTTGCGAATGATAGGACCGCCAATCGTTCCGCCGAATTCGTTTTGCGAATAGTTAACCGGCGAGGTGGGAGTTCCGGAAAGTATCGCGGCCGGCGGTGCCCGCGGATATTTGACCCGCGCCTACCTGTGGCTGGAGCTTGTTGGCCAGCGCTGCGCAAGTAGCCGGCGTGCAGAACCCGGTAAAGGGATTGCGCGCGTCGAAGATGTTACTGCGTGTGAATTCCCATGCCGAGCCATGGACCGGTTTGTGCCCGATTTCGTGACAATATTCACGACCGAGCCCGCAAACATTCCCGTACTGCGCGTCGTTGTTGTGCGATTGAACTTTGAATTCCTGAATCGTATCCGCAATAGGCGGAATGGCCCACGCGCCACGGTTGTCGGTGTTGATAATACCGTCCATGTACCAGGCGTTGGAACGGTTACGCGCTCCATTCACGGACGGCCGGTAGATCGTCGATCCTGGAATGGCAATATTACCGCCGTCCGCACTACGCACGCCGTTGCCGCCTTGCGCGGTATTCACAGGGTTCACACCCGGCTGAAGAATAAGCAGTTGCGTGAAGTTGCGCCCAGTCAGCGGCAACTCCTGTACAGCGGCCCGTAACCCAAAGGAAATCACTTTATATGTCTATCTCCGAATCCAAACTCGAAGCCAATCGCGCCAATGCTCAAAAGAGCACCGGCCCCACCACCACCGCGGGCCTCGAAAAAGTCTCTCAGAACGCCTTGAAACACGGCCTCTGTGGCAGATTCCAGGTCCTGCCCTCGGAAAGTCAGGCCCTGTACGACGCTCTCTTGGGGGGCTTCTTGCGTGCCGAACAGCCCGCCGACGAAGTCGAACGCGAACTGGTCACCAAAATGGCCCGCCACACTTGGCTCGCCGAACGCGCTATCCGCTGCCAGGATAGTTGTTTCATCGTCCTGTCCGCATCGGAAGAGGACGATGCCAACCGCCGGGACCCCACCATCATTGACACCCAGCTTGAGCGCTTCATCCGCTACCACGCTGCCCACGATCGCGCCTACCAGCGCGCCTCCCGAGAGCTGCAAGAGCGCAGAAAACAAAGGCTCTTAGCCGAGCGTGGCTTTGTTTCGCAACAGCATGCCGAAGCCGCCGAAAAGCGCCGCGAAAAACGCTCGCAACAGCAGGATGAACTGCATCAG
>JAJPJN010000135.1 GCA_021324185.1 Terriglobia bacterium
GCGCCGTGGAAATCGGATCCGCCCGTCGGCACTAAATCGAGTTCTTCAGCGAGTTGGCGGTAATACGCCTGAGCTTCCGGCGGATGATCTGAATGGTAAACTTCAAGGCCCAGCAGGCCGGCCTCTTTCAACTCCATCAGCACCGTGCGTTCGCGGTCCCTTGGCAGCCGCAGCCGGATCGGATGCGCCACTGCCGGAACGCCGCCGCCTTCGCGTATCATCCTCGCCACGGCCGCGGTCGGCAGGCTCTGCCGCTCCACATAGCTCGGCGCCGTTTCGCCCAGATATTCCCGGAACGCTTCTTCCGTGCTGTCCGCGTATCCTTTCGCTACCAAAATGTGGGCAAAATGAGTTCGCCCTGCCAGGCTGCGCCCGCGCGCCTCCACCTCGTCGAGCGTGATCTCCACATCGCGATTTTGCAGCGCTTCAACCAAACGGCGGTTGCGGTCGCGCCGGTCGTCCCGTTCGTGCGCAAGCCAGGAGGTGAAAGCCGCTGAGGGCTCGCGATCGGGAAAATACCCGAGCATGTGAGCGTAAAGCACTCCCGCATCCGCGCCAAGAGCCAGACGCGAGTTCAGCTCGATACCGCGCACCAGGTCGAGCCCGGCAGCGCGCGCGTGCGGCAAAGCCTGTTCGTAGCCGGCAAACGTATCGTGATCGGTGATCGCAAGCGCCGCCAGATCGCTGCGCTTGGCTAACGCCACCAGCTCGGCCGGGGTGAGCGAGCCATCCGATGCTGTGGTGTGCGAATGGAGATCGATGAAACGAGCGAACGAAGGTTCAGCAGGTGCAGACACTAGTGAAGCTTGACTTCCGGCAAAACGAAAAATTCGAAACTTTCACCGCACGTATGAACCACCAGTCTACCCCCGCCCAGCGATTTGTCTTTGGTCCGATTTTCGAAAAACACGGCGCCGTCGGTGCTGTCTCCCGGCTTCAATCGCGTGGGAGCGAGCGTAATCGCCGAGGCCGCAACCGCGGCTTTGAATCCTTTATTGACGAATTGCGCCATGGCCGCCTCGCGGCGCTTCTCGTATCCATTCGTAGAGCGGAAGTTGGGAACTGCGTAGATGCTGTCTTCATACAGCAGTTGAAGCTTGATCACATCCGCCGCGCTGGCCTTCTGCAGCAGCGAGTAAACTACTTCGTCGGCTGAAACGGCTTGTAAAACCGTTCCATCCTGCCGGATGAACACGAAATCGGATGGATGAACCGTCCAGGTCAGCAATCCGCCATTCGTGACGGTCACTTGAATAATGTTGAAGTCCTTGATGTGCGGCGGCAACGGCGCGCACATCACGGTGATGCCGTTCTTCGTAAGCGCTTCGTAGGTGAGCCCGTGGGATTCGAACTCCAAGGGCGTTTGCGGCGTTTGCACTTGCTGCGGCGCCGGCTGCGTGTGTGCGCCGCTACCCGCCAAAGCGAACAGGACGGCGAGAAGTGTGCGCGTACACAGAGAGCGCGCAGAGCGACAATTCATCGGGACCCACATTCATCATAGACGTTGGCCGCTTACTCGCAGTTTGCGAGTTTCGGCGTCAGATACCAGCGCAGAACGCCTTTGGGCCTGGCGGAAAAGTGCTCCACGTCAACACGCAGAATGGCCCCCTTTTTGAAATCGACTTGAACGTCGTCCGCGCCGAGTAAGTAAGCGCTCAATTCACTGAATAAAGGATTGTGACCTATCAAAAGCAGCGACCGCTCGTCGCGATGAACGCGAATCTCATCCCAGACCTGATGGGGCGTCGCCCCCGGGGCAAGCGCCTTGGTGCGCAGCAGCTCATTCTTGTATTTGAAAACCTCTCGAGCCACTTCCGCGGTCTGCAGCGCGCGTTTTAGCGGGCTGGTCAGGATCAAAGAAGGATCGACACCGGCGCCCGCTGCAACCTCCAGCACGTTCTTCAATTTGCGCCGGCCATCGCCCGTTAACGAGCGCTCTGCGTCGGGCGTGCCGGCTCCGGCGTCTTCAGCCGCTCCATGCCTAAGCAAATAAAGCTCCATCGCGGCGTTTCGCCTTTCATTCTGTCATACTGGCGCATTGAATCTTGAACAGAAACAGCAGCAGATTCTGCTTCTGGTGGCCGTGCTTGCTGCTGCCGCGATTCACGTCTCTATCGCTGCCAGCCAAATCCTGCTAGGAGCCGGAATTGCGCTCCTGCTTGTGTTCCGGCGCCGCTTGGAATTCCCCCGCATCTGGATACCGCTCGCCGGCCTGTTTGCCTGGACTATTCTTGCTGACGCGCTCTCGCCCGATCCGCGAAGCGGCGTGGCCCAGATCAAGAAATTCTTCGTGTTTCTGTTTATTCCGCTGATCTATGGAGTTTTTCGCCGGCAGTTTCGGAAAGTGTACTATCTGATTGCGGCTTGGGCGATCACGGCGACTGCTTCCGGCATCTGGGCATTAGTTCAGTACGTCATTAAATACGAACACGCAAAGCAGACGGGGCAGAATTTCTATGTCTCCTACGTCGGCCGGCGCATCAGCGGCTTTGAAAGCCACTGGCTTACCTTCGGCGCGCTGCAGTTGAGTGTGCTGCTGGTACTGCTGGCGCAATGGTTCTTCTCCAGCCGCCGTCTGCCGCAATGGGCCTACATCAGCATTGCAGTTCTTGGGGCCGCCATTTTGCTCACCTGGGATCGGAGCATCTGGGTGGCGGCAGTGCCGGCGCTCTTTTATCTGGTTTGGTGCTGGAGGCCGAAATGGACCATCGCAATTCCGGTGCTGATTGCTGCGGCGTTTCTGATCGCGCCCTCTGGGACGCGTGAACGCCTGATGTCTCTGGTAAACCCTCACGGCGAAACGGATTCGAACCGCTTTCGCCTGGTGGTGTGGGAGACGGGGCTGGAAATGATCGAGGCCCATCCCTGGTTCGGGCTCGGTCCGGAGGAGATAGCACGCAACTTCGATAAGTACGTTCCAGCAAGCGTGCAGCGGCCGCTGCCGCCCGGTTATTACGGCCACGTGCACAATGTTTATCTGCAGTACGCAGCCGAACGCGGTCTACCGGCACTGTTGCTGGTGCTTTGGTTTATTGGATGGACCGTGTGGGATTGTGCCGCCGCTGTTCGCCGCGCCGGCGCGGCGCCATCGCAACCAAAATTTGTTGCGCACGCCACAATCGCCGTCACAATCGGCATTCTGGTGGGCGGAGTCTTCGAATACAACCTCGGAGACAGCGAAGTGCTCATGATGTTCATCTGCGTCGTATCGCTGGGCTATGCGGCAGTTCGAAACACGTCTCCGGCATTATCGAAAGGCGTATAATCGCGCACATGCTGCGAGTTATGAGGTTGCTCAGTGCGTTGTTTTTCCTGTTCGTGTTTTTTGGGGTGAATGGGGTCGTCTGCCGGGCGCAAACCGGCGAAGCGGAAATCGATGGCACCATTTCGGATCCAACGGGCGCCGCAATTCCCAAGGCTGAGGTCACCCTGACCAATGTCGAAACCGGGGTTGCGCGCACGCTGACTGCTGAAGCCAATGGCGGTTACCGTTTTGCGCCGGTGCCTCCCGGAACTTACAAGCTCGAAGTGAAAGCGACCGGCTTTCAATCCGAGACCATCCAGAATCTGAATATCAATCTGGGCATGCACGTGGATCAAAACGTGACCCTGCGCGTGGGAAGCGCGCAGCAGACGGTGGAGGTTTCCGCCGAAGTGCCCATTGTCGATACGGCGTCGCAATCCATTTCAGGCGTTATCGACCAGCAGCAGATCACCACTCTCCCGGTGAACACCAGGCAGTATTTAAATCTGGCATTGCTGGAGCCGGGCACAACCCAAGCCGGCTCGCGCACGTTTTACAACAACGTGCAAGTCGGCGGCGGCGAATACTTTTACGCCAACGGCTTCATGATGGATGGTGTACGAAACACTTGGGCAGAGCAGGGCGAGCCGCGCCAGAATTTTCCCGAGGGCGCCGTGCAGGAGTTCAAAGTGTATGTGGCCGAATACCCGGCTGAATACGGCCTCTACATGGGCGGGCTCGTAACCGTCGCGACCAAGAGCGGCACCAATAACATTCACGGCGAGGTGTTTGAATATTGGCGCAATGAAGCGCTAAACCGCGATAACCGGTTCCAACAGCAGGCGGAAGCTGCTCAACATACCGGTAATCCGTTCAACCGGAATCAGTTCGGCGCTGATTTCGGAGGCCCGATTGTGAAGGACCGGCTCCATTACTATCTCGCTTACGAACGTACGCAAACCACCGGTTCGTTCACGATATTTACATCGCTGCCGCAGGACTATGCGTCAGTGATGGGCACGTTCAAACAGCCCAGCTACGATCAGATGGCCACCGCTCGCGTGGATGGCCAGATCAGTAACAGCCAGTCTGTGTTTTTCCGCTACGCGCAGGAATGGAACCGGTGGACCTATCAAGGATGTGGTGGAACGTCGGAACGAAATTGTTATGACGGCCTGATCCCGCGCCACTCCGTGGTTGCCGGGCATACATGGAATCCGAGCGCGACCATTGTTAATGAGTTCCGTTTTCAATACGCCTACGCCTCTTATCAGCTAGGACCTCCGGGCCATGTTTGGCGCGATGCCAACACACTCGCAACATCGCCCGATGCCACCAGCCAGCTTCAGCTCACTTACGTGTTTCCCAGTCTCAGTTATGGGTTCGGTTATCAGGAAGACGGCATTGAAACGCGCTGGGAGGGCAACGATGTTCTCAGTCTGGTGAAAGGGCGTCATACGCTGCGCTTCGGCTATGACATCAATTACGTTCCGTTCATCGACTCGACAGCTTCAAACTTACGAGGCACTTATACCTTCGGCGCCGATCAGCCATTTAATCCGAGCGATCCGGCTTCGCTTGCGGCGCTCAGAAATCCGACTGTGTTCACGGCCGCGATTCCGGCAATTGCCACCAGCGTGCCAACCTGGGAGCTTGGGTTTTTTGTCAGTGATGAATGGAGAGTGCGGCCCGGGCTTACGGTGAATCTGGGGCTTCGCTATGACCGTGAGCTTGGCGCCTTCAACGAAGACCTGAATCCGAATTCGTTTCCGAGGCCGATCCCGTTTATGGGCGACCCCAGCAAGCGCGGTGATCGTAACAACTTTGGCCCGCGTGCGGGAGTTGCCTGGGACCCGTTCGGTAAAGGCCGGGATGTGTTCAAGGCCGGCTACGGAATCTATTACAACAATATTCAGACGCTGCTGAACTTCCCCGAAAATCGGGACTTGGCGCTATGTAACATTACGATTCGCAATCCTCCCTATCCGAATCCTTACGGCACTCAGAGCGCGACGAGCTTCTGTTCCAGCGCGCCGCCGAATGTTACCGTGCTGGCGCCTGACTTTCAAAATCCTTACTCGCAACAGTTTGATCTCGGGTATTCGCATCAGTTCACGAACACGATTGCCATCAAAGTAGACGGCGTCTATGAGCACACTCTGCGCGATTGGCGGACAGTGGATCTGAATTATCCAAACGCCAGCGGCGTGCGGCCGCTGCCGCAATGGGGTCAGATTCTGCAACACCAGCCAACGGCTCAAGCGAAATACAAAGCCATGTTTGTGCAGTTTGAAAAGCGCTTCAGCCAGCAATTCCAAAGCACCGTATCTTACACGCTCTCTTCTTCGCGCGACAATAATCCTCAAGCCGCAATCGTCAACTACGCGAACCCGAATTTGAGTTGGGGGCCGAGCGGCATTGACGCGCGGCACAATCTGGTAGCAGCCGGGTATGTGCATATTCCATGGGGCTTCACGCTCGGTGCGATTCTCACGCTACGCTCGTCTCTTCCGTTCAGCGCGTTTTCAACGATGACGAATGCGGACGCCACGACGCAGTATGTGCCCGGGACATCGCGCAATCAGGGTGAGCGCAATCTGAGCTTGAGCGCTGTGAATGCATACCGGGCGACTCTAGGCCTGGCTCCGGTGAACTCGGTGAATAGCAATTTCTACAGCAGCCTCGATGTCCATCTCTCAAAATGGTTCTTTACGCGGGAGCAGCGTCATCTGGAGATCATCGCGCAGTGTTTCAACCTGCTGGGTCATGAGAACCGGCTGGCAAGCGCGTATGTGACGAGCGCCGCCTCTGCCTCGTTCGGAACCATAACAGCCGCGAGTAACTTGCAGCAGGCGGAACTCGCCGCGAGGTTTGTCTTTTAGGTCATTGGAATAGGTTTACTTTTCATGTTTTCCCGTTTGCGATTACTTGTTTTCGCAGCCCCGCTGGTACTTGCGGCGGCTGCTTCGCATGTGCAGAACGCTTTTTCTTCCGGCTGGATGTTGCAGGATACAAACGGCGACGGCGTAGTTGACTTCATAAACGGCAAGATTGTTGTTCCAGCGCAGCCCACGGCGGCGGAAAATGCTGCGGCGGCCAACGTCGCCGCGCGTCTGGCGTTTGGCAGCACCGGCCTGACGCCACCGTTGGTGATCAGCGCAGCGGAAGACGACGGAAACGGGCCGAGGATCTGGATCGGCAAAGGTGCGGTTCCTTCCGCAATGGCCGCGCAAGCTGCTAGCGATCTTCAGTTGCTTGCGGCGAATGAGGGTGGTGTATTTGCCGCGGGGGGAAACCTGATCATTTTGGGTCATGACGACGCCGGCCTGACAGCGGCAACCGATGCCTACGCCGCTCGCGCGCCGTATCTCTGGAAAGTGCCCGGCGATCAACTCACGACAATTGTTAACGAGATCAATCACAACGCGCCCGGTGCTGAACCTGAAATCGAAGGCTTGGTGTACGAAAAAGGCAAGGCGGGCATTGCGCGCGTTTTATTCACCACGAGCAAAGCTGTTACAGCGGCGCAGTTGCGTGCGGCATTAGCATCTAGTCACCTTGCCTCTGTGCATGAACTCAGTGCTCGCGGCCATGGCGCAGTTGTTTCCGCCATCAGCGCCAAACCGTTGGCGGCAATAACTACTCCGGCAACGCCTGCGCCAGGAGCGACAGCAACGGGTTCTGCTCCCGAAACTCCTCCTGCAGCGGGTCCCGCTAATTCGGCCGAAACGGAAGGGCAGACGCCGCAACCGCTCGACCTCGCAACGCTCTATACGTCCAAAGGCCTTTTCAAGGGCACGCCGAAAATGCCTATTCCGTCTTCGCTCGACGCGCAGTTGCTCGTGCCTGCCGGGCGCGCCGGCATTGCCATGGCAAATCTGGCTGCCAGGATGGGACTCGAAACGACAGGCTTGAGCCTGCCGCTGGCTAAGCCGGTAACTGGAGTAACGGCGCGCGAAGTGCGGACCAAAGCGGTTGTTACAGAAGATTCGCCCATCGGCAAAGCAACCGCGCAGAAACTGAATACCGAAGACACCGCCGGACAGGAAGCCGAAACGGTGCTGGGTGCGCGCGAGGGCGAGATTCGAATTGTCGATCATGCCTTCGGCCGGCAGCCCGCTGTGCTGGTACGCGGGGATGAGGATGGATCAGTTTCTGCCCTGAACCTGCTGAACAATCGATTTCCGAATCTGTGGGAGACCGGAAAACGGTACGCGTCTTTGGAAGAAATGCGATATGACCTGCACCGGTTCTTCTCTTTGCGCTCCGAGGTGGGTCAGGCCGCCGTATCGCTCTATCATCTGCAACGCTGGGCAGATGAGATCAACAAATCCGGCGGCGTTCCGCGCGATGTAAAAGCGGAAGTGTACGTCGATCTTGCCTATCCCGGGCTGGACGGCTTTATTCGCAAGCAATTGGAAGAGCAGTTGCACGGCGCGCCGGTTCAAGTCACCGTGGGAAGCCTGCATGCAGGAACAAAGTGCTGCACGGCAAATCCGCAACTTCATTTTGAGGAGCCTGGTTACCCGTTCCAGGAGGCCGCTCCCACGTTCACAGAAGACCTGACGATTCCCTGGGAGGGAACCCGGCTGCTCGACATGGTCAAGAACGCGTTGTCCGACGTCCAGCCGAGCCAATCCGTCTCGCTGGTGGCGCGTGTGAGCGAAAGCCCGCAGGTCCGGGAAAAATTGAAGGCGCAACTGGGGCAGATGCTCAGCCAGCGCGGCGTCGATCCCAAGCGCACGAATATCGTGGTGCTGTGCGCATACAAGCAAGGCTATAGCTGGCTGATGGATGAGATCGCGCCGGAGCTGAAAGGCAAGTCCGTCGGCAAAATCAAAATCGAATTCGCCAAAGATGTGGACCCGACAGGTGTGCGCACGATGTATTCGCCGGCACGCTGGGTGCAGGAGCTGTATCCAGTGGACGAGATGCTTGCCAAGGATCTGAACATTCCGTTGAAGAGCATCGAGATCAGCGAATTCGAGCCCGGCAGCGGATCGCCAACCTATCGCGTCCATGCATACGATGCGAGCGGTGCGGAGATTCTGGCGAGAGATTTTGCCGTGACCACAGCGATGCGGCCGTATAACGGCGTTATGCCGCGTTACGAGGAAGTGCAGGTGGAAACCGGCTGGGTGCAGCTCAAAGCCGGCACGAGCACAATTTTGGACAAGAGAATCCAAACCGATATCGAAGAGTTTTGGGAGCACTATCAGGGCGAGACGCTGCCAAAAATTTTCCACTACGTAATGGCGCAAGCCAAAGGCGATATCAAGCCGGAATTTGCGCCGCCGTTTGACACTCTGCGGCTTGACATTCATATGAGCGAGCCGGATTATGCGATTGGTCTTGATAAGGAACGAATCTCCTCGCTCGAGGCGTTGCAGGAAGATACGTTCTATTCAACTGAGAATTTCGTCGACATGATGGGCGATCTGGAAGCCGGCAAGCCAATTAATTACGTAGGCCGCATCATTCCAGTTGTCCATGCCTCAGAAGATGGCCAGGAC
>JAJPJN010000034.1 GCA_021324185.1 Terriglobia bacterium
CTCGTCGATTTTCTGCTCTCGCCAAACGGTAAAGAGACTGACGCTATATCCGCTGCGTTGGATTTCATCGAAATGATCTCGCACCGCGGCAAGCGGCAGATTTTCGTAAACGTATTGGCAGACCTGGTATGCCGGTTCCACTTTAAGCCAAATGCGCGTGATGACGCCGAACGCACCAAGGCCGGCCACGGCGGCGCGAAAATCGGAGGGGTTGGAGTCCGAGTCGAGCTGAACCAGATCGCCTGATGCACTGACAAGTTCCAGCGCTGTAACGGCCGCAGACAGGTTGCCGTTCTGCTCGCCCGAGCCGTGCGTTGCCGTTGCGATTGCGCCGGCAATGGAAATATGCGGCAGCGATGCGAGATTGTGTAAAGCAAAACCCTGCGCATCGAGGTAAAGGCCGAGTTGCCCATAATTCACGCCGGCTCCCACAGTAACGGTGCCAGCCGCAACATCGAGAATCGTTTCCTGCATGCCATTCAACGAAAGCAGGTTGCTGCTACTATCGGCAATCGTGTTGAAACAATGGCGGCTTCCAAGAACTCTGAGCTTTTCGTGAGAGCGCAGGAAAGCTCGGATCTCGTCAACACTCGCGGCCTCGAAAACACGATCGGTGCTGTAAACGATATTGCCGGCCCAGTTGCTCAGCGATGCGTTGACGTCCATCGAAAGTGATTAGAAGAAATCCGGCATATTACCGCTACACTATCTGCTGCGCGATGTGGTTTGCCGAACGCAGGGTCAGGGCAACAAAAGTCAGCGTGCCGTTGGTGCATCCGGCGTGCGGCAATGTTGGAGATCCAACTACGTAGAGGTTGTCGTGATCGTGAGTTTTGCCGTAGCTGTCGCAGACGCTTGCGGCGGCATCAGCGCCCATACGGCAGCCACCGGCGGGATGATCGAGATAATTGCCTTCGCTGGTCGATAGGATTTTGGAGCCGCCCGCTTTAGCAAGCTGCTGGAACACGTTCGTGACGTGAGCGCGCGTGACGCCCTGCCGTGCGAGCGTAGCGGAGTCCAAACGGTGTTCGATTTTGGGGAGCGGATCGCCCCAGCGATTTTGCATTACCGGATTGAGCGTCAGTGAACTATCGCGATCGGGATGCACATCGCAGTAGGCGCGCACGCGCGCCGTACCTTTTTGCGTGTACGATCGCCAATTGTTGAGCAGTGCATCGCCGAGCAATAGCGTTCCATCGGCGGCGCGAAGCCTCGGCTGGCGTCCGGCGGCGCTTTCCCAGACGCGCAAATCGTGGCGAACATAAGGCTGATCCGGCTTACAACGGAAAAACTGGCGCGATATCAAACCGTAATCTTCGTACATGCCCGGATAGAGTTTGGCGTCGACTTCGATGAACGCGGAAATGAACGAATGACCGCACATGTAACGGCCCACCAAGCCGGAGCTGTTTGCGAGGCCGTTCGGAAACCGGGAGCATTGAGACAAAAGCAAAAGATGCGGACTCCAGCAGTAACCGGCGGCGAGAACAAAGACAGGAGCGTGAAAGTCGATTGATTCTTCGGGGGTGTTGCGGTTAACGCCGTGCGCCGTGACTATTCTTTTCGAATTCGTATCGTGCAGGACGAGCCGGCGTATTAGTGTTTCGTCGAAAAGCTGAATCTTCTTCTGCGCAAGCAGTTGTTTGTAAGTGAAATCGGGCGAGTAGCGCGCGCCGGTGGGGCAGACCAGACACGTGTTGCAGCGAATACATGCGACGCGGCCATCACGCGGAACGGAGTTTTTCGCCTGGGGCGTGGCCCAGAACGGGATTCCGCTCCGGCTCGCCCATTTCTGCAGCTCCAGTAAGTTGTAGGTCAGCGGAATCGCGGGCATGGGATATGGCTCTGAGCGCGCGTCTTCCGGCAGCGGGCTGGGCTCACCGGAGACGCCGAGACGCCGTTCCGCCTCGCAATAGAATTTTTCGAGCTCGGACCATTCGAGCGGCCAATCCACGCAGAGACCATAGAGCGAATGGAGCCGAAGATCTTCTTCGGAAAAGCGATTGCAGGTTCCGCCCCAATGCAGCGCGGAGCCGCCGACCGCCATGGTTCTGGAAATAATTCCTTCGGCAGACTGATCGGGAATGAAGTCTCCGGGCCAGGCGTTTTCGCCATATTCCAGGCTTCGCTGGCGGTTGCGAAAACGATTTTCGAGATCAAAGATGCGACGGCCGGCTTCGACCACTACGATCGACTTGCCGGGCCGGAGTTCGCTCAACTTTTGCGAGAGCATGGCCGCTGAGATGCCGCCGCCGATGATGCAGATATCGCTTTCGATTTTCTTCATGAGACAGAATTCGAAAGCGGCGGCGGAGGGACATCGGAATGCTCCACGCCGCGGCATTCATAGCGGTGAATGGCCGCGCGGTAGCAGAGATCGGCCGCTTCGGAGCTATGGAAATAGAAGCTCATCAGGTCTGCAACGATGTTCTGGCCGCGTGGAAGCGGGGTGAGATCTCGGATGCTGTTCAGGGATTCCAACACAGCGGCTTTTGCTTGCTCCTGGTCGCTAGAGAGCAATGCCGGCCGTAGTTTTTGTAATTGCTGCAAATAAAGCGGCGCGGGAGATGCGGGCAGCGGGATGACTCGCGTACGGCCGTAGCCGTGGTCGGTATCCGCCCCGGCATGATAATTCTGAACCCACTGTTCAAATTTGCGTACTTCCTGCAAGATGCCGTCGCGGCCGATTGAAGCGGGGAGAACAATCAGGCCGAGCGCTTCCAACGCGTCCCCTTGCTCGCCGGGAAAAGTAACGGTTTGCGCCCATGCCTGCCAGGGGCGAATCGGCAAAATGCTTGCAGAGCTTGCAAGCATGCGAAGGATGGTGCGTCGTCGAATCCCGTTCATGCGCGGGCTAGCTGCCGGGCGGCGGAAAAATAATCGGAAGCGCAACATCTGAGGTGAACATGCAGCGTGCATTATGGCCGCAGAGGGGGACAACGGCTACCTTATGCTTCGCGCTGTATTTGCTAGTTACCAGTTTTGCGAATGCCTGCCCGCGCGCCAATCGCGTCGGACCTTGCGCCATCGCCGGACAGGAGGAATCAAAGCCGCCGAGCGGAAGAATATCGATTTCGCCGAGCAGATAAGTTGTCGGGCGCGAGGCTAGTTGTTTGCGAAGCTGATCGTCACTCATCTTGGCCGTGTAACCGGCATCCGATCGATCTTCGAGTCCATAGGGCCATTTATCGTATGTAGTGCAATTCCGCGCATCACGAAACGGGCCGAACTGCGTGCCTTCGGCATTGGGCCGCGTGGCGTCGGGGTAGGCATAGCTTGAAGGATTCGAAACAACATAGGTGATGGGCACGCCGAGTTCATCGTGAATTTTGTTGGACATTTCATAGCGCGTGACGAATTGGCCTCCGGCGGAATGCCCGGCAACCACAATTTCGCGCAGGTTCGGAAAAACATCTTTCTTGGCAAGCTTGCGCAGAATGTTGTCGACGAATTGAAACGAATCCAAATCTTTATCGCTAACCGCCGGGCCGCCGGAGCGCCAGCTACCGCAGTTCCAACTGACTTCATTGGGCGCGAGAGTGTCGTGGCAGCCACGGCCATCATTGGAAGCCATGCGTGGCGCGATGACGACGGTATCTTCGAGAGCATTGCCAAAAAACGCCGCCCCTACAGCCGTGCGGAAATAATTGTCAGCATCGCGATTGGCGCCATGAACCATGACAAGCGCGCGCGTAATGTTCGGATTGCGCTCGCCGAGCGAATAGGTGCGATAGATCATCGACCGCGCCGGCCCGGAGCCAAACGTAATCCATTCCGTACAATTGGTGTTGGCCGTTGTGCAGGGAGGGGCACTCCAGGCGACTGCGGCTGCGAAGAGCGAGGCAAAGATAATGAGGATGCGCTTCATTTCTTTTCACCTCGTTTTGCGTCATGCGCCAGGTTTTCGACTACGCGGCCGGCTTTCATCACAAAGACGGCGCGGCGCGCGGCTGTGACGTCTTGCAACGGATTCCCGTCAAAGGCGACGATATCGGCTTCCATTCCGGGCGCGAGAGAGCCTATCCGATCGCCCAGATTCAGCGATTTCGCAGAGAGAGAAGTCGCTGAAATCAGAGCCTGCATCGGGTCTTGCCCGCCATCCCGCACACGCACGATGAACTCTTCATAATTCCGGCCGTGCGCGCCGGCCACGGCATCGGTCCCGTAAATGATCTTCAGTCCCGGATGCTTCAGCGCTTTTTTGAAGGTGTCCAGCACAATCTGCACTCCTTTCTGCATGAAGGCGAAACCTTCTTCGTTGTAGTTTCCGATGCCCAGGAACTTTTCCTTATTCTCTAGATAATTCTGCAGCACCAGACCGATGTTGGGATCGTAATACGTGCCATGTTGGACCATCAGATCGAAAACATCGTCGGTGACATAAGCGCCGTGCTCGATGGAAGTGCAGCCGGCGAGCGTGGCGGCCTTCGCCGAAGCGGCGGAATGTGCATGGACAATGGTGCGCAGGCCCAAAGCTTTGGCTTCGCCGCAAGCGGCTTCAAGCTGCGCGTCGGAAAGAGTTTGCGCGCCTCCTTCGCGAATGCTTTTTGAGGCGAAGACTTTGATGAAGTCAGCGCCTTGCTGCTTGCGCTCCCGAACGATTTCACGAATGCGCTCCGGCGTGAGACTGGGGTCCGTAATGGGCTGCAGAGACGTGAGGATGCGCGGGCCGGGCAGAATGCCTCGCGCGATGGCGTCGCGCAGATATTTGTCCTCCGGCGAACCGGGGCTTTGAATAGTCGTGAATCCGGCGTTCAAAGTCATCACGGCATTTTCCATTCCGTAAAGGATGGCCTGCTCCGGAGGTTCACCGCGTCCGGCAAGGCGTCCGTTGTTGAAGTGATACATCACGTGCGAGTGGGTATCAATCCAACCGGGCGTGACGGTAAGAGGACCGAGATCATAGACTTCAGCGCCAGGGGGTACGGCTCCGTCGATGCTGACGATCTTGGACCCGTTTACAACGATGGTGGCGTTGCGAAGAGTTTTTCCCGTTCCGTCCAGAACAGTTGCGGCTTTCAGGACAATTGGGCGATCCTGCGCAGCCGCAAGAAATGGAACTAGCGCCAGAGAGGCAAGTAAAATCGATCGAATCATGTTTTTCGGAATAGCAGCAACCAGATTATAAGCAAAGCCGCGGGAACGCCACAGAACCACAGCCAAAGACCCCAGGGCAATGGCGCCCTCACGATGGCGAGCGCCAGGTCCGCCAGCAGAACAGCAATACACGCGGCCGGGATGGCGGTGTTGAGAATAATGATGGAATCGGGTTGCGTGCGCCTCATGCGCGCCCAACGGTACAGCACCGGCGTGACGATGCCAAAGGGCCATGTGTAAAGTTTGCTGTCTCCAATGCGCTTGCGTTTGTCCTCATCAGGGACGGAGGCGACCAGGCTTTTGCCGAGCCGGATAGTCGCGAGAAATCCTAATTCTTCCAGTACCGTGCCGGGTACCTGATCGAGGAAACCTTGGCCCACAGCGACACCGGGCCGAAATTCCGGCAGCGCACCGGATGAAATCGCGGCCGCCGCGCTTTCTACCAGCACCTGATCCGGTTTGTGTTTTCCGGCCGCCCAAACCAGCGTCTTCGTATCGTACGGATTCGCCGTAGCCGTCGTTTGCTGCCGGTACCGCGACCAGGCGTACTCCTGCTCTAACGCGCATCTCTGCACTCTCGGCCATTCTTCGCCATAGATCTGCCGGTGGCAAGCAGTGACAATTTTGTCCAGCATAGTGGACCATTGCTCCGCGCTCGCTATATGAGGCGCTGAAACGTAGCTCTTGATTGCGTCTGCCAGAGACGCGGCCTCCGCTGGGTCCAGCTTCGGAAAATATCTCAGCAAATCTGTGGCTGTGGGCGCCTGTTGCGCGCCCATTCGGGCGAGGCGCTCTTTGGTCATCAGGCATTCGATCAACAGGCATGACGCATCAAACCGGCCCATCATGATGTCGCTCGCTCTCCAGCTCTTTTTAAAAAAGCCACCAAATGAGCTGAGAGCGGCGCCGCACACCTTCTGCTTGAGCGGCGCATCGCTGTAACCGCGCCTCGCATCCAGCGGGCTGAATCGAACGATGTGAACGGTATCAGGCGATTCGAAACCGGAGCCCAGTAGCACCGGGAAGATCTGCCGGTCGACCTCGAGAAAACGGCAGAACTCGTTTCGGAGCAGGGTAGAGATTTCATCATCGGGCAGTGAAGCCAGCCACTGCTTAAGCGCATCATCTAACGCAATCAGCAGATTGCGTGGAGTATCCGCAGGCGCCGGGCCGCCTTGATTGACACTCTTCAAAAATCCACTTATTTCTTCATAAAATCTCTCTCGCGCTTCCGCCGTGGTTTCGGCCGGAATATCTACCTTGGCATAGAGCAGCGATCTGAGGTGCTGTTCGACCTCGCCCCACACTTTCACTGCTATCTGTTCGAGCGTGCGTTTGCGTTGCTCTTCCGGCTGGGTGTCTAGATCCGGATACTGCGCGCTCAACTCGCGCCACGGATACAACCACGCATCCAGCCACGAAGTAAGCGCCCATTGCGCCATTTCGTACAACTTGAAATAGTGATTGACAACATCCCAGATGGCGGCCGGCGAGGGATTTCCCTTTTTCACATGCCGCATTAACATGCGCGAAAGATAAGCGGCGCGCCGCATACGGAAGAACACATCAAATTCCGTGAGCGTGCTACCCGGCTCACCCGGCCAGCAGTTAAAGCTTTCCACCAGAATGCGGCCGGAACGCCGCTCGTCTAGATTGGACAGATAAGCCCGCCCGTTCTCGTCATTCAGGATGCCCGTGACCGCGGTGTCGCGCAGTTGAATCAAACGCCCCGCATAGTAAGCGCGCGTATCATAGGTCTCCAGATAATCTGAAACCACTGGAATATGATCCAGATCATCGCGTCTTCTGTGAGGCGCCTCCGGGAGCGCATCGAACATTTCCTGAATACGCTGTGCTCGCTCGTTGTGTGCCTCTACGGCATCCAGATCGGCAGCAATGCTTTGGTACTGCGGAATGGATAGCAGCGCGTTCATTCCGGCCTTGACGACAGTGGGCGACGGCGGGTTCGCGCTCTCGGATGCAACTTGCGGAAAAGCTTCCGGATTGGGTTCTACATAAATGAGAAACCGTTCTACTTCGCGATTGGCCGTGCGCCGCGAAATCGCGTCGATAGTGGAAGTAAATGGTTTGTTATTCAGAATGCCGCCGTCCAGATATACAGCCGGATTACGAAGCTTACCCCAGCGGAAGAACTGCCAATCGTCCTTTTCGATGCGCACCGGCTCGAAGGCCACCGGAAAGCAGGATGTGAGGCGCGAAAGCGTCGCTAGCTGGGTGGCATTCGCAGGATTGAAGTCGTTTTTGCGCGGGGCTTTACCGCCGCCTTTGCGGTAAGCCAGTTTAAACAGCGCACGGTGATTTTTGACATCGACAGGATGCCCTTCATCGTCATAGATGGTGTAAATATCGCCGTTCGCATCGGTTCCCGTGACAAAAAGATCCAGCTCTTCGACATCAGGCGCGGAAGGGTCCGGCTTCAGATTGGATTGGAAGCATTCTTCCAGTTTCTGCTGATAGTAAGTGCTATTAAGAAGCGAGGTGGCAACCGGGTCTTTTTCAGTGCGGAGTAACTGTTGAATGTCCGCCTGCTCGCGCCACAGGTCGGCCGAGGCAGTAAACTCGCGGTGGTTGGCAAGTGCGAACGCGAGCATCACGCCATTCACGCCGCCGGCCGATGTGCCGCTGATGACATCGACAACAATGTCTGAGTCGATCAGATCTTTAACCAGGCTGTAAACGCCGTCGCCGCGGATCGCACGATACAGCTCCTGAACAATGCCGTTTTCGTAAACGGCCAGAGATACACCACCGTACAAAACAAGGCCCAGTCTGACCTCGCGTTGGTGCTGCAAAGCTCACCTCCCGTAGAAGGTAAGCGTATCGCATACAAGAACTCAGGACAAAAAGCCCGCATACGGGCGACACCCGCCTAACTATAAGGGTACGGGCACGGGTGTAACTCTGCCGGCTTGTCGCCGGCTTGCTGCATCATGTTCTGCAACTGCTCGCGCAAGCGTTGCTCGATCTGCACGGTTTCGCGCCGGCCGGCCAAGTTGACAAGCTGATGCGGATCTGAGCGGTTGTCGTAAAGCTGAAACGCATAATAAGCAGGCGCATTCGGCGCAGGCTTGAATGCTCCCGGGCCCCGCGGAGCCACCAACGCATACGTCCAATCCGGAGTCCGCAGGCCGCGCCCGACCCAATACTCGGCCAGGGAGATGAAAATATCGTTCGACCACCCGGCGCGATTCCCCGAAAGGAGCGGCAGCGTGGAGCGGCCTTGTACTGTCGCGGGCACCGGCACGCCTGCAGCGCTCAGTAGAGTCGGCATAAGATCAATCATCGCGACGCAATCGTGAATTCCGCGGCCTCCATCGAATACGCCGCCTTCAGCAATCAAGGGAATGTGCGTGGACGCGTCGTGAACGCTGCGCTTGTACTCGGTGTTTCGCGTCATGAAGTGGCAACTGTGGTCGCTCGTAAACACGACAATCGTGTTGCGATCCAGGCCGTTCTCGACGAGCGATTTTCGTATTTCGCCCACCGCTTCATCGATGCTCTTCAGGCAGCCGTAATAATCGGGTAGTTGCTGCTGCCAGTTGCCCGGAAAAGCGAGCAGATCGGCAGGAACGAAGGGGTTCTGGTAGCGTTCGGGGTAGCCTTTGGGCGCCACCATGCGCTGCATGTCGTTCTGCTGATGCGGCTCGAGGTACGAAACAACTAACAAAAACGGCGAGGTTTTGCTGGCGTTTTTAAGAAAACGTTGGGCCCTCCCGGTGAGAAAATCGACGCGATACTGATTTTCAAAGTGAATCGGCCGGCCGTCGCCGTCGTAGATGTCGCCTTCGTACGGATGCGAAGTGTGCTCGAGTTCGTTCGAGGCCTCCCACAGATCGAGAAATCCGCCCCGCTCCGATGCAGGAACGGGGCCAGTGGCGTTCTTAGCCAGATGCCATTTCCCGATATAGTTGGCCGAATAACCGGCTTTGCGGAGTTCGGTGGCAAGCGTGACTGCATTCGAGGCGAGCCCGACCTCTTTCCCGACGTTCTCCCACACGCCGTGCCTGGCAGGGTATTGGCCTGTAAAAAGGCAGGCACGCGAGGGAGCGCACAGCGGCTGGTTGGTGAATGTATGGCGATACAGCGTGCCCCGCTGGGCCATGGCGTCGAGATTTGGTGTCAGGCCCATCGGGCTGATACCGTAGGCTCCCACCGCGTCCCAACGCACTTGATCGGCGATGATGAGGACGATATTGGGCTTCACCGCGCTTGGAGTAGCTTGTTGCGCGGAAGCTATGGCGCCGGTGAGTGCACCGGTAGCAAGGAATTCGCGGCGGGACGTAGCTGATGATTCCGCCACAGGCGAGGATCAGGCGATGCGCGCTTTTTGCACTTTGCCGCTGCGAATACAGGAGGTGCAGACGCGCAGGCGCTTGCCCGCGCCGTTCACCAGGGCGTGCACGGTCTGGAGATTCAGATTCCAGCGGCGCTTGGTCACGTTGTGCGCGTGACTGATACGATTGCCGAATTGCGGACCACGGCCGCAGATTTCACAAACTCTTGCCATTTTCTTTGAGGGTGCTGACGCTTCCGGCTCAGCTTCAGGAGCCGGAAGGTCAAGCACCAATTTAGCATAGAAATGAATTAGAACGTAAACTTGCCGGTTACCACCAGGACGCGGCCGGAAACAGCGGAGCCCTGGAACGAGCCGTACGGGCTGGTCGGCGGCGTGGCGGTCGAGGTAATTTTTCCGAATGCGCCGGAGGTAACGGTGCCCGAGGGATTCAGAAAATTCGGGTGATTCAGGATGTTATAGGTCTGGGCGCCAATAGAGAACTTGGCGCGCTCGCCCATCCGGAACGATTTTAGGAGCTGGGTGTCGATATCGAAATACCAGGGTCCGTAAAAACTATCGGGTGCTACGTTGCCGAAATCCGTTTGGATCACCGTATCTCCATACGTGTTGCCCGGGGCTGCGGCGAACTGAGTATTCACCATGCACGGAATAAAGACGGCGCTCTTAGTGCATACAGTGCTCGAAAGCGCAGGATTCAGCAGATCGGCCAAAATGGTTAGGGTCGTTGAAGGATAGACGTTGTTCAGCTTCCCGGAAATGGCGCTACTGTTCGTGGCCGAGAAAGGCGAACCGCTATACAGGTACAGCTTGGCTCCGATGGTCCAATCACCGGCAATAAGGTTCAGAGCCCGGTTGGTAAGCTTGGGTGAATTCCACACGACGTCGCCAGTAAACTGGTGACGCGCGTCAAATGGAAGATTGCCGTAATTGAAATTGACACTGGCCGGATTGACTACCACTGAACCGGCCGTCGCCGTACCAAGCGCATGGCTCAAGGTGTATCCGAACTGCCCTTGGAAACCATAGCTGAACGAATGGCGGATCTGCACCGTCAGCGCATCGTAGTTCGAATAACCGGCCACCAGGACCTGATTGACAAAGTAGAATCGGGGATCGAGCGGCGCCGTGGGCAAGCCGCCGAATCCAGTCTTGTAGTTGTTCTGACCCGACGGCGTGATATAGAAGTTGGGCCAGTAGTTTGATAGCGCCTGGTTGTAGCCGTGATTGCCGGCGTAGGTGACATCAAAGACGTTGTGAGGTGAGAGCGGTTGTTGTATTTCAAAGCTCCACTCGGTCACTTTGGGAGCTTTGAACAGCGCCGGCGGTGAGTAATAACTCGGCGGCGTAAACGTTATTTTCCCGAGTGCTGCTTGGATTTGCGCGATCGTATAACCTTGAGAAAACCCGCTTTCAAAAGCCGCGGCCGAAGCGGCTGCGGAATAGGCGGCAGTAGTGGGATCGTTTGCGAATCCGATGTTGCCGGATGGCACTGACGGAGTGAACTTATTGGGTGAATTGTTAAAAACGCTGGAGGCTACGCTGCCCGCGAACAAGTTAGCAAATAGTCCGACACCGCCGCGAATGACCATCTTGTTTGGTCCAAAGGGAGTCCAGGCTAAGCCGAAGCGCGGCTCATAAATCATCGATTCGAGACCTGCATAGGCGTTGGATAAGCCAGTCGTAATGGTTTGGTTGTACGGAATGTTAGCCCCGCCCTGATATCCCGAAGTGGCGAATTGGGTATTCATCCGCGCGAAGCACTTATCCACACAGGACGGATTGCCGTCGCGCTCAAAACGTATCCCGTACGTCAGCTTGAGAGACTTGCTGATGTTCCATTCGTCCTGGGCATAGAAGTTCAGAGAATAGAGACGGACATGAGCGGCGAAAAGCAGCGGGAAGGCCTGGCTGAAGCTGCTGGCGAGACCATTTTTATTTACCGCGGCAACACTGCCGGCTGCGAAATCCGCTAAGTCTTGGATGCTGTAAGTCCCTTCCTGGGAAGTACTCGCGATGCTCGTGTCAGTGATCTTGTTGTAGCGATAGTTGATGCCGGTTTTGATGTTGTGCTTGCCAAAGACCCATGACAGATCGTCGATGATCTGGCCTTGTCCGACATTCCGGCCCGTGGGGAAATTAGCGCCGACCGTTGCGAAGCCGCCGCCGTTCGCCCCGCCATCGTTAAACGTAAACCGCTCCGGGATGAGCGATTGCGCCTGCTTGAAATTGGCGACACCAAAGATGGCGCTGTACCAACTCGCGCCGGCAATCAAGTTGTTCACGACGTTTGGGCTGATAACGTAGCTGTAATTGAGCTGCCCTTGGTGCTGCGGTTGGTTACTTACGGAATTGAAAACAGGGTTGATGGGGCTCGCCGCGGTCGCCTGCACGCCCCAGTCGTATTCATAGCGGAATGAGAGCCTTTGTCGCTCTGTGACCTTTTGGTCAACACGCGCGATAAAGAGATCCTCGGTGTTTAGTTGGGATACGTTGGTGCCGAAAGCGTAGGCGCACGGAACCGTCACGCCGAAAACGCCGCCACCTGGAGCGGGAGTGCCGGAAAACGACCCACGAGTTTGGCAACCAAGGTGACCGGTGGAGTCCTGTAAAACACCCGATCCATTTGTAACGGCCTGCGCACGGCCGATGCCGACGGCATTGTTGTATAGGTTAAATGCATCCTGATACAGCGGCACGGAAGCCGCAGGCACATGCGCCAGTACGTACTGCTGGAACGGTTGCGACGGAATAGATACCACACCGCTACTAGGTGTCACATAGCGAAGCCCCTCCCGGTCCACAAAGAAGAAGGTCTTGTTTTTTCCGTTGTAGACTTTCGGAATCCACACCGGACCGCCAAGCGAGCCGCCGTATTGATTGGAAATGGCGACGCCCCGCGGCGTGCCGGTTTGATTGTTGAAGAAATCGTTCGCGTTGAAAATTCGATCGTTGTAGTTTTCGAGAAGGTTGCCGTGAAACTGGTTGGTCCCGCCCTTGCCGACCAGATTGAGCTGCCCGCCGGCCATTCTTCCGTACTCGGCACTATAGGCGTTCAGAACGACCGCAGCTTCGGCGATCTCGTTCTGGCCCAGAAGATTGTTGCTCGCTCCCGAATTGTTGAGGTTATTGTAAGGATCCATCACATCGGCGCCGTTCAGGGTAAACAGGATGGATGACCCCGGAATGCCTTCGGAGTTCATGTTGCCCGAGCCGCCTTGAATATTCACGCGAATACCCGGGGTGGTCATGGCCAAGGTGGTGAGGTCTCCCCCTGGGGCAGGCAAATCGACTATCTGGGCAGTATTCAATGAGGTTGTGCGGTTTGCGTTTTCAGTCTGAACGATGGAAGCTTCGCCGGTAACTTGCACCACCTCCTGCGTTCGTTGCACCTGCAGCACCAGGTTGACCGGCTGTTCCTGACCAAGCAGCAGCGTGAATCGCTGGATGCTGGATCTTAAACTGCCACGATCAGCGGAGACTTCGTAGTCGCCGGGCTGCAGCAGCGAGAAGCGGTAAACACCGTTCGAATTGGTCGTATCCGTTCTCGCCTCGTTCGTCGACAGAAAACGAATCGTTACTTTCGCGCCCGGTACCACGGCCCCCGATTGATCGGTCACCGTGCCGGTCACATCGCCGGTCGTCAGCGTCTGTGCCGCTAGCGTGGAAGTGAAAAGGCAATAAATTGCCAGCAATGTGGGCAAAGCCCATACTCGAAGCGTCCTCATACTATTTCCCCTTTTTGCCACTCCAACCGGAAAGGCTAATTACCATACCTTCCTGCAACGGAGGTGAATACCGTAAATATTACTACCAGGGCGAGTAGATTACAAGGACGTAACGCACTAACGCCGCCGCAAAACTCCCCACGCGTTAGCAGATGATGGAAGTAGACTTCGGCTCTCTAGAACTCCCTAGAAAGCGAAACGCACGCCGAACTCGCTCCAGAGCGAGCGCGGAATGATGGTCAAGCTGGGAGCGATGAACCCGACCGGATGACCGAACGTAGCCGGCGAAGCGATGCTGCCGCCGAAATTGTTGCCGTAGTTTGCGCGATTCGTCACGTTATACGCCTGCCCGATTAACTCCGCGCTCAGCCGCTCACCGAGATGTATGGTCTTCGATAAACGCAGGTCGAGTTCGAAGAACGGATCGCCACGCAGCGGATCGTATTGCGCGATAGTGCAGGCGCCAAGCGGATACCCGTTTAGACCATAGAAGCAGTTCTGAGCTCCTGTATTGTTCCCTGCGAACGCAAAGTAATTCGTCGGGTTCAAAGCCGGAACAACAACCGCATTGGCAGTGCCCCCGCCGGTATTCAATGCATTCGAAGAATTTGTCGGGCTGTATGGCCGCGCCGAGCCGTACTGCAGAATAGGCGCAAACTGGAAGCCCCA
>JAJPJN010000047.1 GCA_021324185.1 Terriglobia bacterium
ATTTCTGCGGGAAATGCGAGCCGCTACGGGTTCACGGTGTCCAGCTATACACCGGACCAAACCTCCGATACCCTTGACCCTATGAACTCTGCCGGTACGCACACGGTCATTCAGTTCCCCGCTGGCCAGCCGTCGGGTACCTACCAGATCAAGGCAGACGCATCGTCCGCTACAGCGGATACGGCAATGATCATTCAGTATTATTCGTCGTCGAACGTCCAACTTGGCTCGATAACGGATTCGTCCAGCTATCGTCTCGGGGATCTCGTCGTTGCTTCAGCCGTTCTGTTTGACGGAAGTACTCCCGTTCAGGGCGCAACAATCTCGGCTACCGCCGCTACCTTGGTTCCGATGACAGCTTCCGTGGGCAACTATCAGCTAGTAAGTCAACAAAGCCTGTCGTCTACGAGAACGCTGTATTCTTATACTGCTCAGATCACAAATAACGGCAATGATGCCGCCAATGTCAGCGCAGAAGTGTCCAGTAGCAATCCGAACATCGCCGTAGTCGACAGCATTGTAGTATTCGGAGACGTATCAGGCGGCAGTAGTGCAACCAGCTTGAATACATTTTCAGTGGAACTGCCAAATACAGCTACCTTCGACCCGTCGGCTCTAAGCTGGAAGGTTTATACGCCGAGCCCTGCAGCCTCTTTCGCACTGATCGACTCGGGAACTTATGATGCGGCACCTGGCGACGGAATTTATACAGGCACATTCACCCCGTCCACGGCCGGCACTTATATGGTGTACTTTACGGCGACCGGGATATCTAATTCCGGCGTACCGTTTTCGCGCACCACGACGGCCAGCTTCAACGTGTCCAGCCCCTTGGCTCGCTTGGGCACATTTTCCGATTCAGCCTCCTACGATAACAACGGCATGATCAGTTCCGTGAACATCACGGCTACTCTAAACGTTCAGGTAGCCGGAACATACCGGCTGAGCCTGGATCTTCAGGCCAGTAATGGAAAGCGCACGCAAGCAGCGGCCTCGGCGCAACTAAGCACCGGCACTCAGCAGATTGTTCTCGTCTTTCCATACTCCAGCTTGCTCCAGCTCGGGACCGATGGCCCGTACACTGAAGCGCACGCGCGACTCACGCTGGCGGGTTCGGACGTTACATTGGCTGACTACATCGAGAATGCCGGCTCAACCCAGGCGTACACGCAATCCTCAGTAAGCAAAGGCGCCCTTGCGCTCACTGGGCCGTATTCAGCCGCCGGAGTGGTAACAGGTTCCGGCCCTACTTTTGATTTACTGCGAGTCTCAATCGGGATCTACAGCGCCGCAGCGAGTTCCTGCGATTGGAGCGCCGCCCTCACTGACACTGCGGGAAATATGTTGACGTTCAGTTCCGGCAATGGCTCCATTCCTTCGGGCTCAAGCTCTATCACGCTCGATTTCAACGGCAATATTCTTGCGCAGTCGATAGACGGGCCTTACTTGGTCAAAAACTTCGGAATCCATTGCGGGAGCGCACAGGTGCTTGCGTATACGGTATTCCAGACGCAAGCCTTTACCGCCTCACAGTTCACGTTTGTCCCCTCGGACTATACGCTGGCTGTGCAAGCCTCGCCAGATCCAGCTCCTGCCGGGTCCAGCTTTGTTTTTCGCATCTACGCAACAGCCAGCGGTCCCTTTTCGGATCGCATTAATATGGCCGTAAGTGGTCTTCCCACGGACGCGGCGGCCAACTTTAACGTCCCCACTATTTTGGGGTTTGGTCCGTCCTACTTAACCGTCACGACGAGCGGCGACACCCCGCCAGGCACATACACCCTGACAATCACCGGAACCAGCGGGTCTCTCTCGCACTCCGTTACGGCAACGCTGGTCGTCGCGAATCAGTAGCAGAACTAATCCAGCGATTCCGCCTCAATCGCCGCTGCCTCGCCCGCAGCCTTCTTTTGCCAGTATTTGCGCACCCAGGCTTCCCAGCTCTTGCCCGCAGCCGGGTCGCGGTCGCTGAACGCCAGGGCTGCGATTTCCGAATACGGGATGCTCAGGCGTGGCGATCCGTTCGAGGGCAGCACACGAACCAGTGAATTCGCAAGCGTTGTCCCGGCCTTGCGGTCATAAACATAGCCTTCGATCACGCTGCCGTCCTTGCGCGTAATCCGGACGTCACCGCGATAGTCGAATGCTTTTTCGAGCGCCTGGCGAAGATCGTCGTCCGATGCCAGTTCTGGAACCCAACCCTGCAGCCGCTCCTGCTTAAAGCCTGGAGCGACTTCCAGCTCATCGGGATTCAGCACATTGCCGCTCACGCTTGCGACTCTTGTGCAGTCTTAATCTGCACCAGCGGATTGTAAGAATGCACCGGTTTGTATTCTTCGTTCAGCAGCGCCTTGGCGTCTTCATCCGGATAGCTCTTGAACAACGATGCCTTGCTCATGGCGAACAAGCCTTTCAGCGATCCGAATCCGAAATCGACCGATGAGGCCTCATAGCCGCTGTGCACCATGCAGTTGGCGCATTTGGGATTGCCGGATTCCGTGCCGTAGTTGCTCCATTCGGTTTCCGCCAGCAGTTCCGCGAACGTATCGGCATAGCCATCCTGCAGCAGATAGCAAGGCTTCTGCCAGCCGAAGACGTTGTAGGTCGGCATGCCCCAGGGCGTGCACGCGAAATTGCGCCGGCCCATGAGAAACTCGGCAAACAGCGGCGACATGTTGAACTTCCACTGCGGTTTGCGGTTTGAAAGGATGGCGCGGAACAAGCGGCGCGTTCTGGCGCGTCCCAGAAAATGCTGCTGATCGGGCGCTTTGTCATAGGAATAGCCGGGGGAAAGCATCATGCCTTCGACGCCCAATTCCATCATTTCGTCGAAGAAGGCGCGCACGCTGTTGGGATCTGCGCCATCAAATAACGTCGTGTTCGTCGTTACGCGGAAACCGCGCGCCAGGGCCGCTTTGATGCCGCGAATCGCAAGATCGTAGCCGCCTTCGCGGCAAACCGAAAAATCATGATGTTCGCGCTGGCCGTCCACATGAACCGAAAAGCTCAAATACTTGCTGGGTGTGAACAGGTGCAGCTTTTCTTCGAGCAGCAGGGCATTGGTGCACAGATAGACGTACTTCTTGCGGGCGACGATGCCGGCGACAATCTCGGCGATCTGGGGGTGCATCAGCGGCTCGCCTCCGGGAATAGAGACTGCTGGCGCGCCGCATTCATCCACGGCGCGGAAGCACTCTTCCGGCGTGAGCTGCCGCTTGAGTACATGGGCGGGGTACTGGATCTTGCCGCAACCGGCGCAGGCCAGATTGCAGCGAAAGAGCGGCTCCAACATCAGAACCAGCGGATACCGCTTGCGCCCGGCGAGCTTCTGCCGCAGGACGTAGGTGGCGACGGTCCACATCTGAGAAGCGGGAACACTCATGCAGTTTTTATTGTAGAGGCATACCCCAGGCGCGACCAAGAGGCGGCCGCGCTGCAAACTTCTCCTAAGCTCCTGAAAATCCGCAGCTTACGTTCGATTCGGAGAAAAGCCAATTAATTGTTATACTTAAGCTGTTTCCTATATGCCTCTTTCCGGCCTTGCATACGATACCGAAACGCCTGCTGGGCCGAGCCCCGCAAACAGCGTTCAAAAGAAGATCATCCTGTTGAAACCACGCGGGTTCTGCGCCGGCGTGGTGCGCGCGATCGATGTGGTGAAGATCGCGCTGGACCTGTATGGGGCTCCTATTTACGTCCGCAAGGAGATTGTCCATAACCGCCACGTTGTGGATGAATTGCGCACGGCAGGCGCCATCTTTGTCGAAGAGCTGAGCGAGGTTCCGGAAGGCGCCCGGGTTATTTTTAGTGCCCACGGCGTTTCGCCCGCCGTACGGGCTGAAGCCAAGGAGCGGCGCCTTCAGGTGATTGATGCCACTTGTCCTTTGGTGACCAAGGTTCACTTGGAGGCGGTTCGGTTCGCCAAACAAGGCTACACCATCATTCTGATTGGCCATCGCGATCATGACGAAGTCATCGGCACGCTGGGCGAAGCGCCCGAAAGCACGATTCTGGTTTCCGACGTGGAAGATGTCGACCGGCTTCAGATTCCCGATCCGGACAAGATGGCCTATCTGACGCAGACCACTCTTTCACTCGATGAGACCAGCGATATTGTGAAGCGCCTGCGCGAGCGTTTCCCGAAAATCATCGGGCCGAAAACACAGGATATTTGCTATGCCACCGAGAACCGTCAGCTTGCGGTAAAAGCCGTAGCGCCGTTATGCGAAGCGCTGCTGGTGGTGGGTTCGCAAAACAGTTCGAATTCGCGACGCCTTGTCGAAGTCTGCGAAAAGGCCGGGGTTCCGGCGTATCTGCTGGATGATTCGAGCGAAGTGCGGGCCGAAATGCTCAAGGGTGCAAAAACGGTAGCCGTCACCGCAGGCGCATCGGCCCCGGAGCACCTGGTTCAGGAACTGATCAGCCACCTGCAAAACGAAGGCTACACAGAACTGGAAGAAGCCGAAATCAAAGAAGAGGACGTGCGCTTTACACTGCCTTCGGATCTGGAAAGCTTCACGCCGCGGCTCCACCGGGTGCGCACGTAATTACATCGCCGGAACGATGGGATACGGCCTCCAAACCTCCGATTCGTTAAAGACGACTGTAGCGGAAGCCGTGCGCAGAGCATCGGCCGCGCTGCTGGACAAGCAGTCGCCCGAGGGATACTGGTGGGCCGATCTGTGCGCCGACACAACTCTCGAATCGGATTACATTCTCCTGCAGTTGTGGCTTCACCCGCCGGTCGATGGAGTCTGGAATCCACCTACGCGCGCGCTTGTCGATAAAGCCGTTCAGGCGATTCTTGCGCGCCAGCTCGAGGACGGCGGATTCAACATCTATCTGCATGGACCCTCTGAGATCAACGCCTCCATCAAGGCCTACTTCGCCCTGAAACTCGGCGGTGTCCCGGCTGATGATCTGCGCATGCAGCGGCTGCGCCTCCGCATTTTGGAAATGGGCGGCTTGCAGGCCGCAAACAGCTACGTCCGGACGAATCTAAGCCTGTTTGATCTGTTTCCGCGCGATGCCTGCCCTTCGATTCCGCCCGAAATCATTCTGCTGCCGTTCCACTTCATTTATCAGATGTCTTCGTGGACGCGCGCCATTGTGATGCCGCTTTCGATTCTCCATGCCGCGAATCCGCATCGCCCCGTGCCCGCCGGCTTCAATCTGAATGAACTCTTCCTGCCCGGCGCGCCGATGCTGCCCGAGCCCAGCCTAAAAAATCTGACCTGGCGCAACTGCTTTCTCGCTTTAGACAAGTTCCTCAAATTATGGGAGCGGACCGGACTGCACGTCATTCGAAATTATGCGATCAAAAAATGCGCCCAGTGGATGATTGCGCGCTTTGAGGGATCGGACGGCTTGGGCGCGATTTACCCGTCCATGCAGTACGCCATTATGGCGCTGGATGTCCTCGGCTATGGGCCGGATCATCCGCTGCGGGTGGAAGCGCAGCGGCAGTTCGACCATTTAATGGTGGACGACCAGCGGGGCTTCTTCTTCCAGCCCTGTTTTTCGCCCATCTGGGACACCGCAATCGCTGCATTTGCTTTGGAAGAAGCCGGCGAAGCGCCCGCTTCGGCGCTGCGGCGAACCATGGACTGGATGCTTTCAAAAGAAGTGCGGCGCAGAGGCGATTGGGCTGTGAAGCGCCCGGACATCCCGCCATCCGGCTGGGCTTTCGAGTTCAACAACGAGTTTTACCCCGACGTCGACGACACCGCGATGGTGCTGCTGGCTCTGCGGCGCGGGCGCGCATCGGATGAATCAAAGCAGAGGGCATGTGAGAAACGCGCGGTGAACTGGCTGCTCGGGATGCAGAGCAAGGACGGCGGCTGGGCGGCATTCGATGCCGATAACAACTGGAAGATTTTGAGCCACGTCCCGTTTGCCGATCACAACGCGATGCTCGATCCTTCCTGCCCGGATATCACCGGACGCGTGCTGGAAGCGCTGGTTGTCTGTGGCGTGCCGCAGGAGCATCCGGCGATACGCCGCGGCGTCGAATTCTTATTGAGCGCCCAGGAACAGGACGGCAGTTGGTACGGCCGCTGGGGCGTGAACTATATCTATGGCACATTTCTGGCCTTGCGCGGTTGCGAGCCGCTGGCGTAGGCGAAAACGAACCATGTATCCAGCGGGGAATCGAGTTTATCCGCGCCTACCAAAACCGCGACGGCGGCTGGGGTGAAAGCTGCTCCAGCTACGACGAAGGCCGCTATATGCCGAACCCGAGCACGCCTTCGCAAACAGCCTGGGCCATTCTTGCTCTTCTGGCGGGAGGCGACCTGCGTAGCGAAAGCCTCTACAACGGCGTCGATTATCTACTTCGTACCCAGCGTCCTGACGGCGCCTGGAGCGAAGATTTCTGCACCGGTACCGGTTTCCCGCGAGTCTTTTATCTTTCCTATACCGAATACCGGAACACATTTCCGATTCTCGCGCTGGCCAGCTTTTTGAATACGATATCGGCGCGCGATGCCGAAAGCGTTGCTGGCGCTGAGGTCGTCCAAGCCAAAGCGGCGAGAGCATCGTGAGCAGCGGCTTGCTACCGGCACTCCCGCTAACCTAAGAACTTGCCTCTCGCTCTTGTCACCGGAGCCAGCGGATTCCTCGGCTGGCACGTTGCCCGGCTCCTTACAGAAAAAGGATTTCAGGTTCGCGCGCTCTGCCGGCCCGCCAGCCAGATTCGGGAACTGGATGTGGAACGCGTCACCGGCGACCTGCGGGATCCCGGCTCTCTGCAAAACGCTGCTGCCGGTTGCGCGCTTGTCTTCCATGTCGCAGCCGATTACCGCCTCTGGTCCCCGCATCCGCGAGAGCTTTACGACTCCAATGTGGCCGGCACGCGCAACATGCTCGAAGCGGCCGAGCGCGCCGGGGTAGAAAGAATCGTCTACACCAGCACGGTCGGCTGCATCGGCATACCCAAAGATCGTGAAGGCGACGAAAACACGCCCGTCAGTCTGGACGATATGGTTGGCCACTACAAGCGCTCCAAGTGGCTGGCTGAGCAAGTTGCGCTAGAGAAGGCGCGCGCCGGATTGCCGGTGGTTATTGTGAATCCGACGGCCCCCATTGGCGATCACGATTGGAAGCCGACGCCTACCGGCAAAATCATCGTCGACTTCCTGAACAACCGGCTGCCCGCATTTATTGACACGGGACTCAACCTGGTGGATGTGCGCGATACCGCCGCCGGTCATCTGCTGGCTGCCGAGCGCGGCCGGACTGGGGAACGATACATTCTGGGCTCGGAAAACGTGACGCTGAAAGACATTCTGGCGCGGTTGGGCGCTATCGCCGGCAAGCCCGCGCCCCGGATGCAAATCCCGTATGCGATAGCCTATGCAACGGGACTCATCACCACAGCCTGGGCTCATGTGACTGGCAAGCCGCCGATTGCACCGCTCGAAGCAGTGAGAATGGCGCGCAAGAAGATGTTCGTTTCCTCCGCCAAGGCACAACGGGAACTCGGTTTCACGCCGGGCAGCGTGGACGTGGCGCTGCGCCGCGCTATTGATTGGTTTCGCGAAAACCATTATTTTTGACATGGCCATCCTTTACGTTGCCTCGGAAGCGCTCGAACTGGAACCGCTGGCCCGGTTACTCACTGGACTCCGCAAACTGAAATGGCCGCTTGATTACGCATACGAAGGCATCTGGGAAGGCAGGCGCGTGATGCTCGCGGCCAACGGCGCCGGTCCCAGGCTGGCAGTGCGTGCCGTCGAGACGGCGATCCGGGCCGTCACTGCTGCCGAGCTTTCCTCTTCGAAACTTGATGCGGTGATCAGCACCGGGCTCTGCGGCGCACTCGATCCTGCCTTGCAGGTCAATCAAATCGTAGTCGCCAGGGAGGTTATCGATTCGGCCAGCAGGGAATCCTACGCCTGCGCGCCGGTGCTCGCAGACAGGAATTTCACCTTAGGAACCCTGATAACGCAGGATCGGGTGGCGAATACGGCCGAGGAAAAATCGGCACTGGCGAAGTCGGGCGCCATTGCCGTTGACATGGAATCTGCCGCCATTGCGGCCCATGCCCGGCGCGCCGGACTCCCCTTCGCCTGTATTAAAGCAGTATCCGATGCTGCGGATGAATCCTTTGAAGTGGATTTCAATAAGATGCGCTCCGAAGATGGGCGCCTTGCTCATGGGAAAATCGGGTTATACGCATTAGCGCATCCGAATAAGATTCCTTGGCTCTTCAGATTTAAGCGCCGGGTGGAGGGTGCCGCGCAGACGTTGGGAGAATTTCTTGTCAGTTGCAGAGTCAGTCCAGCACCGGACAACGCCGGACCGGTTGAGCCGGCTTCAGCCGGATGACGCGGTTCCACGCTCGATGAGAGCGGCCGTCTACCTCGGCAAGAGCCGCGTGGCGGTCGAAACTGTCGAGACACCAGCCATCGCGCCGGGAGAAATTCTGGTCCGCGTGGAGGCATGCGGCATCTGCCATACCGATCTCAAGAAGATTGAGTACAATCTCCTGCCGCCGCCGCGAATTTTCGGGCATGAAACGGCGGGAGTTGTGGCCGCGGTGGGTGAGCGCGTGAGGCAGTACGTCCCCGGTGACCGCGTCATTGTCTTTCACCATATCCCGTGTGGCGACTGCTTCTATTGCCGCAGGCGTCTTTATGCGCAATGTCCCACCTACAAGAAAGTGGGAGTGACGGCCGGTTATGAGCCCGCGGGCGGCGGCTTCGCGCAGTATGTTCGCGTGATGGATTGGATTGTCGAACGAGGAGTGGAACGCATTCCGGACGGGGTCTCATTCGATCAAGCCTGTTGGGTTGAGCCGGTAAACACGATTCTGAAGGGCGTCGAACAACTGAAGCTCGAGCCGGGTGAAACCGTCGCCGTGCTGGGGCAAGGCCCCATCGGGTTGACTTTTACCATGCTGGCGAAACGTAAAGGCGCGCAGGTGGTTGCAACCGATACCATCGAAAAGCGCCGCAGTCTGGCGAGCGAATTGGGCGCTGAAGCATTCGATCCCCGCGATCCTCATTTTTCTTCCGCGGTTCGCGCGCTCACAGAAGGCCGTGGCGCCGACGCCGTCATTCTGGCTACCAGCGCGCGTGGATTGGTGGAGCAGGCGCTGCAGATTTCACGGCCCGGCGCACGAATTTTGCTTTTCGCGCAAACCTCCGCAAACGAACGCATCGAAATGGCAGGCGCCGATATCTGCGTGGGCGAGCGAATCCTATTTGGCTCCTATAGCGCCGATGTTGATCTGCAGCATGAATCCGCCCGGCTCGTCTTCAGCGGTGAATTGCCGCTCGAGCGTCTGATCTCGCATCGCCTCCCGCTGGCCGAAATAGAGCGCGGAATCGAAATCGCCCGGCATCCGGGCGCGGAATCTCTGAAAGTCATCATTCATCCGCAGGAGTCGCAGTGATGCCGGCCATCATGCAAGCAGCCGTGCTATATGGCAAGGAGGACGTTCGCGTAGAGCCCGTGCCGGTTCCCGAAATCAGCGCCGGCGAACTGCTGGTACGGGTGAGGACCGCGCTGACTTGTGGCACGGACGTCAAGGTCTTTCGCCGCGGCTATCATGCCCGCATGATTCAACCGCCCGCCCTCTTCGGTCACGAATTGGCGGGCGATGTGGCGGCCGCCGGCGCGAATGTGAGCGGCTTTCGCACCGGCGATCGAGTGGTAGCTGCCAATTCGGCCCCCTGCGACGATTGCTTCTTCTGCCTGCGCGGCCAGCCGAACCTGTGCGAAAACCTGCTGTTCAACAACGGCGCCTATGCCGAGTACATTCGCATTCCCCAGCGCATTGTAGAGAAGAACACCTATTTCATTCCGGATCATCTCGACTACAAAGATGCGGCGCTCGCGGAGCCGCTCGCCTGCGCGGTTCGCGGGCTGGATGAGAGCGGTCTCGAGGCCGGCGATACGCTCGCTGTCCTCGGACTCGGACCCATCGGCCTCATGTTCGTGCGGCTCGCCAAGTATTGCTACGGTGCGCGCGTTCTGGCCATCGCGCGCCGCTTGGAGCAAATCGACCGCGCCATCATGCTCGGCGCAAATGAAGGAGTGTTGCTGGGCGAAGAGGCTGCCGTTATCCACGAAGTGCAGAATCGTACCAGTGGCCGCGGCGCTGATGTCGTCATCGAAGCCACGGGCCATCCCGCAATGTGGGAGCTGGCGACGCGCATTGTGCGCAAGGGAGGCGCCATCAATTTCTTCGGCGGCTGTCCGGCCGGAACAAGAGTAGGCCTCGATACCGCGCTGCTGCATTATTCGGAAATTACCTGCAAAGCCACTTTTCATCACACGCCGCATCATGTGCGTCGCGCGCTGGATTTTATTGCGGCGGGAAGCGTGACCGCCGCGCATCTGGTCAATCAGGAGCAGCCGCTCAGCCGCCTGCCGAACGTCCTGGCCGATCTGGCCTGCCGGCGTAACGGCCAGATCAAAACCGCCATAATCCCCTGAACAGGACATCGTGCCGGTCGCCTACTTGCAGCCCAAAGAATACGTTCGCAGCGTGGCGCCGGACAGTACCGCCTACACGCAATCGGAAGCGCTCGAATATACGCGCTGGCTGGCGACGCACCACTATGAAAATTTTCATGTAGTCAGTTTTCTTCTGCCGAAAAAACTGCATCAGGATTTCTATAACGTTTACTCCTACTGCCGCTGGGCCGATGATCTCGGCGATGAGATCGGCGACCCGCGCGAAAGCTTGCGCTTGCTGGCCTGGTGGCGCGAAGAATTGCAATCGATGTATGCCGGCCGCGCGCATCACCCGGTCTTCGTGGCTTTGAAGGATACGGTTGCCCGTCACGATATTCCGATAGAGCCCTTCGACCGCCTGATTCGCGCGTTCGAACAGGACCAGCTCGTTACCCGCTATCAGACATTCGAGGACGTTTTCGGCTACTGTGTGAATTCCGCCAACCCCGTCGGCCGCCTCGTTCTCTATCTTTGCGGTTACCGCGATGCCGGGCGGCAGCAATTATCGGATTACACCTGCACTGCGCTCCAGCTTGCCAATTTTTGGCAGGACGTCACGGTGGACCTGCTCAAAGACCGCATCTATTTGCCGCTCTGCCTGTTTGAGAAGTACGGCTACACCGAAGCCGAGCTGCACGCCCTCCAGTTCACTCCCGCGTTTCGAGCGGTGATGGCCGAAGCCGTGGATGTCGCGCAAGAGCTGTTTGAAAAAGGGCTGCCGCTGGCGAATAAGCTTCACCGGCGCCTGGCGCTCGATATTGAACTGTTCAGCCGGGGCGGCCTGCGCGTCCTTCAAAAGATCCGGCAGCAAGGCTACGATGTTCTCAAGCGCCGGCCCTACATTTCAAAACCGGAGCGCGTGGGAATTCTTTTACAATGTCTGCCGCGACTGCTGCCGTTTTGACGCCGGTTTCGGTTGCGGAATCCTATCGCTATTGCCGCAAAATTGCGCGCCAACGAGCTAAAAATTTCTACTATTCGTTCCTGCTGCTCGAAAAACCGCAGCGCGACGCCATGTGCGCCATATACGCATTCATGCGGCAGTGCGACGACTTGAGCGACGAGCCCGCTTCGAAGGATAAGGAGCTGCTCCGGCAAAGCATTCGCGCCTGGCGTATGCAGCTCAATCGTGCTCTCACCGGCGATGTGAGCGATGGACCCATCTGGCCCGCCTTCTATGACACCGTCCAGCGCTACGCTATTCCCCACCGCTTCTTTCACGAGATGCTCGACGGCATCACCTCTGATATCGAGCCGCTGCGGATGCAAACGTTCGAAGATCTGTACCGCTATTGCTATCACGTCGCCTCTGTTGTCGGAATGACTGTAATCCACATCTTCGGATTCCAATCTGTACGGGCGCTGCTGCTCGCCGAAAAATGTGGAATCGCGTTTCAACTGACCAACATTTTGCGCGATGTGCGGGAGGATGCCGAAGCCGGCCGCGTCTATCTGCCTGCGGATGATTTGAACAGCTTCAACGTCCCGGTTGAACAGCTTCGTTCCGGGCGCGAAGACGAACAATTCCGCAAGCTCATGCGCTTCGAAGCCGGGCGCGCGCGGCAGTATTATGCGGAATCCGAGCCGCTGCTGGATCTGATCGACCCTAGAAGCCGCCGGTCGCTCTGGGCCTTGCGCGAGATCTACCTGCGGCTGCTCGCCCGGATCGAGCGCTCCGATTACAACGTGCTGCGGCAACGCATTGCCTTATCCAGGCCAGCCAAGCTGGCCCTGTTGCTGCGCGCATTTCTTACCCGGCCCAGTTGACCAGGCGCTCGAGGCGTCGAGGTAGACGCCGATCATCCCGAAACTAATTGCCGGAAGGCCTCTCCACGTGATCGACGACGAGGACTTCAATCGATCTCTTAGATGCCTCGAGTTTCAGGCCGAGTTGCTCCTGGAGGGCGACAAAAATGGAGGGGTGCTCCGATGACGCGTCTCCAGAATCGCCCGAGCCCATGGTTGTAGCCACATCTGTTGAGAACCCCATCTGCACGTCGAACCACCACCTCGCCGGGGCTGGGGAATTTTCGGCCGGAACTTTGAGGAATTTTCAACCGGACTTGACACCAAAAGCGTTTCATCTTATTTGGGCGTACGAATCCTTACAAACGACAGACTTCGTTTGCTCTCCCGGCCCGATGAGCCGAGCTTGTGAAGAAGGTGGACGCGCTTAGATGCTTTACAACACTTCTTGAAGGAAGGAACAAATTTATGCTATCGAAATTGATCGACCGGGAATCGCCAAGCTTGGGCTTTTGGTCCTGCTGGTTGCGCTACTCGCGGCATTCGCTTCAACTCACAGGCTCCTGGCAGAGGTGGGCGGTCCGGACTGTGCCGATCCCACGACCTGCTCAGGAGCATGCACAAAGGGAGGAAACTGCTGCGCGCAGACCAATTGGCGTCTCTGGCACTCCGACGGTCATTCTCGCTGATAGAGCGGCAATTGTGCAGAAAATTTGGTGCGGACGCCTGTCAGAGGGGTCCGAAAAACAACTGCTGACGGCACTGAATATCGATCCCTAATCTACCTCCAGTTTGCCTGCCCTGTGTCGAAAATCCCGCGGGGGTTAGGGAGTAGAATTTATGAAAGTCGCGCACAAAATTGCGCGAGAGACCGAGTTCCGTAGCCATTTTCGAGAGCGGGTCTGCGGCCCATTCACATGTTACCGGCCCACCCGCACTTTTGTCTTGACAGACCTCCAATCCCCGGCGCATACTAAAGAAAATTTAATCCGGTGACTTCGTTTTAACTGCCGCGGCGGGCCCCGTTGGGTCTGCCGGTACGGGATTTTCGCGACTTCATCGATTTTCGAACTTTTCGTTAGTACTTCTCCTCCAACTGTAAGTAGGCTGACCGGAAAACAACGGTCAGCCACTTTTTTGCCGGCCGGCGCGCCGCCACCAACAGGAACACAGTGTTGTTGACACTTTGTTCGCAATCTGTTTAAACTAAGAAGGTTTGGCGAGTTGATTCTTCGGCTTACGTGCTACCGTGCTCGCGATGAGCATCCGGCCGGAAGTCGGGCCCCGCTGTTGAACCAATAAGCTTCTGATTCCCATTCAGGAGTGACGTTGGATTTGGCATGGGCCATACCCGAAGTAGTAACCCTCGCGTTTGAGGCTGGTGAATACGCTATATCAGCCTTGTTAACAAAGTTGATGATGCAGCCGGATGTTTACCCGTGCCTGCTTGATTTGAGTTCCAGTTCAGGATCGTAGAGAGGAAGATTTTGAGCGCGTGAGCGGTTGCGCTTGCGCGCGCTTGAACAGCATGCCGACATTCAACCAACTTGTGCGCAAAGGACGCTCCGCAACGCGGTACAAGACCGCAAGTCCCGCCTTGCAGGCCTGCCCGCAGCGGCGCGGTGTTTGTACCCGCGTCTATACAACCACTCCGAAGAAGCCGAATTCGGCTCTGCGGAAAGTGGCGCGCGTGCGGCTGACCAACGGGATCGAAGTCACAACCTATATACCGGGTGTCGGCCACAACCTCCAGGAGCACTCGATTGTGCTGATCCGCGGAGGCCGCGTCAAGGACCTGCCCGGTGTCCGCTATCACGTGGTGCGCGGCACTCTCGATACCGCCGGTGTTGCGAACCGCAAGCAGGGCCGTTCGAAATATGGAGCCAAGCGCCCCAAGGGTGGCGCCGCCGCTGCTCCCGCCAAGAAAAAGTAAGGAGACCTGAATGCCACGCCGTAGACGGCCCGAGCCAAGAGACGTTGTTCCCGATCCGCTGTACAACTCGACGCTGGTCGAAAAGTTCGTGAACTCCATGATGTGGGACGGCAAAAAGACCACTGCCCAGCGCATCTTCTACCAGGCCATGGAGACGCTTCGCGAGCGCTCCGGCGACGATCCGCTAAAGGCCTTCAAAAAAGCAGTGGAGAACGTCAAACCGCTGCTCGAAGTGAAAACACGCCGCGTCGGTGGCGCCAACTATCAGGTGCCCGTCGAGGTGCCGCAAAATCGCCGGACCAGCCTGGCGCTGCGCTGGATTATCACCAACGCGCGCACCCGGCCCGACAAGAGCATGGCTGAAAAGCTGGCGAATGAATTGAATGATGCCGCCAATATGCGTGGCGGCGCTGTGAAAAAGAAGGACGACGTGCATCGCATGGCGGAAGCCAACAAGGCTTTTGCGCACTATCGTTGGTAATTGTTTTTGAAGTAGTTTAAGCAGTCTTTATGCCTCGCACCGTACCGTTAGAAAAAATGCGCAATATCGGCATCATGGCGCACATCGATGCCGGTAAAACCACCACGACCGAA
>JAJPJN010000110.1 GCA_021324185.1 Terriglobia bacterium
ATCGCCAAACTCAAAAAACAGCTCCTCGAAATCCGTTTCGCCAAGGTCTCGGTAGCTCTATTGAGCAAAAACCACGCCCCCAAAGCCTCCGACCCCTGCGATTTTGAGGTCACCCAGGCCGGATCCTTAAGCTGACCGCTGAGAGCTGATAGCTGATCGCTTCCGTCTTCTTGGCTTCGTTGGCAAGTCGATCAGTTCGGATCACAAGCCTCCGAACAGTTCCTCCAGATCGAGCGCAATCTGGCCGAAGCGTAACTGATTGACCTCGTGCAGACCATCAGCAGAGTAGACGTATGCCTGCTTGCCGGATGGATCGAGTATCCAGGTTTCGGCCACGCCGAGGGCATGATAATCCCTGGCTCGTTCGATCAGATCGTTCATGCGATCGTCGGGCGAAACCACCTCGATACAAAGCAGCGGCGGCTGTTCAATAACCGCGGTGCGCGGAGCACCGGCAGAAAGAACCATCACGTCGGGAATGCGGTATTTGCCGGGCCTGATTTTGAGGCGCTGTTCCGGCAGGACGTACATGCCCCAGTGCTTCTCCTGCTGCATCAGCAGGAACAGGATCATGGCTTGCAGCCGCGCGTGGTCGTGTTGTCCCAGGTTTCGCTCCAGAACGAGGCCGTCCACGTAGTCGCAGTCGGGATGGTAGGAGGTGCGCAGGTACTCGGCTTCCGTGAGGAGTACCGGGACGGTAGCCATACAGAAAGCTTAGCGCCGTGACACCTGAAAACGTCCTGCTCCCAGCGCCTTTGCAGAGCGGCTCTACGCGCGTTCCTGGTAGGCGCCTTCGGAGGTGCTGATGCGGATGCGTTCGCCCTGATTGATGAACGGCGGAACCTGAACCACCAGTCCGGTTTCCAATTTTGCCGGCTTGGTGACGTTTGAAACCGTAGCGCCTTTTAATCCCGGCTCGGTTTCGACCACGGTCATTTCCACGCTGGGCGGCAGTTCGACGCTGATGGGCTTGCCTTCATAGAACTCCACGTTGACGCGAAGTTGCGGCGTGAGGTAGAAAACACCATCGCCAAGGATGTCCTTCGTGAGGTGCATCTGCTCATAGTTTTCGGTGTTCATGAAGTAGTAGTATTCGCCGTCGTCGTACAAATACTCCATCTCATGCTCGTCGAGAGCAACGCGCTCCACCTTGTCTTCAGAAGAGAAGCGGTGTTCGATCATCGAGCCGGTGCGCAGGTTGCGCATTTTGGCTTGCACAAAGCCGCGCAAGTTGCCCGGCGTGCGGTGCACCATGCTGAAAACCGAGTGCAGCTCGTTGTTGAATTTAATGATCATGCCGGGGCGCAGTTGTGTTGCGGCAATCATGAATAAAGTTGCTCCAACTTCAATTATTTGCGCACGGGTTTGCGCGCTTGTGGAACCTTCAGTGTATCAAGGTGATCGCAGACTTTACCTTCGGCATTGGCAGGGGCCTTCCACATGCCGGCGGGGTCCGCGGCGACCGATGCCTGGGCGCCGTCATTCAGCATGTAATAGATGGTTTGACCGGGTCGAAACTTCCAGAAGATTGTCGCTTCGCCGCTTCGCTGTTTGGGAAGCGGCAGGCAGGCGCCGCTGAATGGAAGTAAGTTGAGATGCCCGAAGGACACGCTTTTGTCCTGCCAGGCGGCGGGACAATTCTGCTGTTCGACGCCGGAAGGTGAGACATGAATCCAGCAGGCGTCGCGGTTCCAGTCCGACCGTGCATAGAGTTCCCCGGCCGGATCATAAAACCAGGGATCAAGATTTTCGTAGCCGACGCCGGGCAGATAGGGGTCGGCCCACAGCAGCTCATACGCAACTCCATCGCCCTGCTGGATCATTTGCCGGTCGCCGATGGCCCAGCCCTGCAGATATTGAGAGGTGTTGAGATTCGGATCGAGATCGATGAGCGCGAGAGCGGCGATGTGCAGGCGCCAATCGGGGTGGTCTAACTGATCGGGCTTGAGCGAAAGAAGCAGAGCGGCGGGGAGAACGGAAAAGAATTGATGCGCCTCTTCGCGCAAATCGATGCGATCGGCCGAGCGGACAGCATAGAGATATTCGAGTGCGGCGTAGAGTTTCGCACCATCCTGCCAGCCCTCTTTCTGCAGGTCGGCGAGCAGGGGCTTCGCAGTCTTTTCGACGAGCTCATCGGTATCTTCGCCATTGGCAATCTCAAGGAACAAAGCATCGCGCGCGGCTTCAGGGCCTGTGGTGGCGGGACAGTCTGCGGCTAAGAGCTGGTTTCTCTCCGCGGCAGATATAGATGCGGCGAGCCAGTCGAGGACAAGCGCAACCTGACGGCGCTGGCACGGATGGGCGATTGCCCACTCGACGGCCTGCCGGGCCGATGCGGAATCGTGAGTAATGGCGGAATAGAGCGCCAGCTCAAAACCGCGCTCGCGCGAATCCGGCGCCGACTGCACGCGCGCCTCAAAATTCATCCAGCGTACGGTTTGCCGGTCGCGGTCGCGCTGCAAGCGCCGGAGCCGCTGCGAGCTCAGGAGGAGTTTAGGGGAATGCGCGGCGACGGTTTGCGCCAGCAGTGCCGGGCAGAGGGATGCGATGAAAAAAATGACGAGGCAGGCCCGCAACCGATAATTGTTCCACAGGCGCGGAGCGTGCAGCTTAGCAGCCGGCTCACTGAGCGGCGTTCGCGTGTGCGTATTTGTTCCAGACTTGCGGGTCGGCCAGCATCCGGATGAACATACCGCCGACGACCGACCGGGCTTGAAATCCGACTTGCTTGCCGGTCTTCGTGTCGTACCAGTCTGTCAGGGGCACGCGGCTGGGAGACTCGTTAGCGAAGCGATAGGCATGATCGAAGATCTCTTCGAATTCGCTTTCGCTCGGAGCTAACGTTGCGGTCCAGGTGAGCCAGTCGATTTTGGTGTAATCGGCGCGGTTATCCAGAGGCAGCCCGTACTTATTCTCTTTCGATTGATAGAAAGCTAATTCCTTCTGCACGACTTGGGGCGGAAATAGATTGAGGTTCAGCAGCTTGTCCCAAACGAGGTTATATTTCTGGCTCCAGGTGCCGGGCCGGTCGAAGGCCAACCGGAAGTGGGCATCATCGGCATCCATGGCCACCCACTTTTGCGCGTACTCGCGGCTTAACTGCTCATATTCGTGCCGGGTTTCCGAATGACCCAGCATGCCGGCTAACTTTCCATAAGCTGCCAGCGCAAGAATCGCTTTGATCGAAAGATTGGCGTTGTGAGCCAGGTGCCCGGCGAAATCATCGGTACAGAGTTGATTTTCCGGATCGAGACCTTTGCTTTTGAGATACTCGGCCCATTTGGTCAGAAGAGGCCAGTACTGTTGCGCGAAACGCGCATTGCCGTCGATCTGTTCGAGCGCGGCGATCATCAGAAGCATGTTGCCGCTCTCCTCGACGGGCATCTGGTTTTCTTCGGTTTTTTCGCCGCCGCCATACTGCTGGCCATCGGCGAGCGGATAGCGCCCGAGGTCATGAGGAGCAAAGGGAAAGCGCCAGCGCGGAAGATTGGCGTAATCGAGCACAGGCTTTAGCTGCGCCTCCAACAGACGCGGGGCAAAGAGCAAAAAGAAAGGCGAGCTGGGGTAAGTTACATCGACGGTATCGATGGATCCATTGCTGAAATTCTCTTTGGAGAAATAGAGGGGCGTACCGTCAATGTCTGCCGTGAGCTTGTGGGCTGCAATGGTCTGGCGGTATGCGAGAGCGCAGAGCCGGGCGTAATCCTCGCCACCGGCGCGCTGCAGATCGGCAAGCAGGCGGCTGTCGAATTCCTTTGAGCGGCGCTCCATCGTTTCGTAATCGGCGAGCGCAGAGTGGAGCATATCGGCAGCCTCCGCGCCATTGCGGCGCCAGTAAGGACGCAAGCGCCTCTCAAAGTAGGCAATAGAAAAGATGTCGTCGTAGGCAATTACTAAATGGCGCGAAAGTGTGGACGCGCCGGCCTCTCCAAGATCAAACGAGTAAGCGAGAACAACCTCCGGTTGCGCGTACGGCTTAAAAGTTTGAAGCGAATCTCTATCCGGAACGCGGCCGTTGCCGGCGAAGGCATTCATCGCATCGGATCGAAAGGTAGCAGCTTCACTTGTGCCGGCTTCGGGCGGAGCAACGACGTAGAGATAGCCCCAATCGATTCGCAAGTTATCACCCGCCTTCTGCAACACGGGCTGCTGCTCGGAACCGGCGCGCAGAATCTCGAGGCCGCCCGAGTGGTATCGGCTCCAAACAACGGGCTCTTCGCGCCCATTTACGGCAATTTGGGAACTGGCATCGAAATAGATGGATACCTGATGAGTTCGCCCGTCGATAGATGAAACATTCCAGGTGAGGTAGGTTGCGGGCCGCGATAGCACGTCCAGATCGTCGGGCAGCGCCGGAGTCATAAATTCGAGCACGACGCGGATACCGGCGCCTTCAAAGGTGTATTGCGTTCGCGTAGGGAACACGCTGAGGTCCGTCTGGTTGAGCGCGGGAGTGCTGCGGGGCTCGGTTCCCATGATGCGGAAGGTGCTGCCATCGATACGTATCAGGCTCGAGAGCGATTGAACGGTACCGGTCCAATGTTTGGTGGGCTGGTCGGTGAGGCGATCCGCCATTGACCAGATGCTGAAGTATGGATCGTGCGTCACCAGAGGGACAGCCGGAGGACGAAACTGGGCGCCCCAGGCCGTTGAAGCGAGTGCCGCGAGTAAGAGAGTGGCTGGCCGGTAGTTACTCATGCATTTCATTGTCGTGCGGATTAGCAGCGCGGGCGCGCGATTGAGCTATTCGAGGGGGTGATGGTGCGCCCGGAGTGATTCGAACACCCGACCTTCTGGTTCGTAGCCAGACGCTCTATCCAACTGAGCTACGGGCGCAGCAGACCTCAGTATAACGCGCGATATTGCGCCCGAATCCGTGCCCGGACGTCCCCGGTCAATGCGCTAATGCGACGGAAGATTCTTCCAGGCGAAGTGTAGATACGCAGTTCCGGCCGCTTGCTTTCGAGCGGTACAGCGCCTCGTCTGCAACCCGGACGAACACATCCGGTGAGCCCTCGGCTGGGTCCGAAACGGTCACGCCGAAGCTGGCCGATACGTTCAGTTCCGCCCCGTCCACCCGCATCGGCTCCGAATACAGTTTCAGTCGCAAGCGCTCTGCTTGCTTGGTGGCCGCCTCCAGATCGCAATTCGGCAAAACCACCAGAAACTCCTCGCCGCCATAACGCCCTACCTGATCGTATTCACGCATGTTGCCGCGCAGGCGCATGGCGGTCTCGCGCAAAACCGCGTCCCCCGCAAAGTGCCCGTAGGTGTCGTTGATCTTTTTGAAATGATCGATATCGAGCAAAATCACTCCGCACGTGCGGCTGTCGCGATGGCATCTGGAAATCTCACGCTCCAGCGCCGCCGCAATGGCCGGGCGGTTCGGCAGCATCGTCAAAAGGTCTTTATTGGCGCGTTCGCGCAATTCTTCGCGCGCTTGCATCAGCTTCATCTGTAGGTCAACAATCCGCTGCCCGGCTCGTAAGCGCATGCGCAGCTCGTTATCGTCGAAGGGCTTCACGATGTAGTCGTCGGCGCCGGCCTCGAACCCCTCGACTGTGTCATTTTTTGTGTTCTTGGACGTCAGCAGCAGGATATATGTGTAAGGCTCGCGATGGTTCTCGCGAACTCTCCGGCAGAGTTCCGGCCCTGTGATATCCGGCATCACCCAATCCAGGATCGCCATCGGAGGCGCATCAGTTTGGGCCAGAATGTCCCAGGCTTCCAGACCGTTTGCAGCCAGCACAACCTCATAACCCCAGCGCTCTACCGAGTTGCGTAAAAGCACTCGAGAGATCTGATTGTCATCGGCTATCAGGACTTTCATATTTGAGCCCAGGTCGCGAGCGTTACCAACCTAATCGTCCAGTTCCCGCCGAAAGGTTAGGGCGGCGCCGTCACACATCGGCAATATATCTCCCGATTTTTCTCGCGGCCACGGCCCCCCGCACCCAAACCGAAGAAAACAACATACTTGTCCTACTATCAGCTTCGCGGTGCGCTCGAGTCAATATCTCTTTTAGCCACACAAAGCTTCTCTTCCAATATCCCGCCATCCTATATGATGGGGATGCCGCCTGCCTGCACGGTAGGGGAAGCTTTGCAGTATAAGGAGCTTGGATGAACAACTCAGTGCTAGTACCCATGGTCGTCGAGCAGACTTCGAGAGGCGAGCGCGCCTACGATATCTACTCGCGCCTCCTAAAAGAAAACATCATCTTCCTGGGTACCCCGATTGACGACAACGTCGCTAACCTCGTGATTGCCCAGATGCTATTTCTGGCTGCCGAGGATCCGGAGCGCGATATTTCGCTCTACCTTAACTCGCCGGGCGGCTCGATTACCGCTGGCTTGGCCATTCTCGACACCATGCGCCTGGTGGAACCCGACATCGTTACTTACTGTGTCGGCCAGGCCGCCTCCATGGCTGCTGTTCTTTTAGCCTGTGGAACTAAGGGCAAGCGCTTTAGTCTCCCTCACTCCCGCATCCTGATTCATCAGCCTTCGATGAGCGGTTTGGGCGGCCAGGCGGCCGATATCGACATCTACGCGCGTGAGATTTTGCGCATGCGGCAGAACTTGAATGAGATCCTTGCCGAAGCCACCGGACAGCCGGTCGAAAAAATCGCCCGCGATGTCGATCGTGACTACATTCTGGAGCCCGAAGCCGCGCTCGAATACGGCATGATCGACCGCGTTATCTCCAACCGTGTCCTCCAGCCGGTACCGACGCGCTAAGCCGGTCCGCTCTGTACTGTCGCTTACGCTCCGTAAATCATTGAATACTCAGGTATAAGTTCCCATTATCGGTACCGGGTTCAAAAGCCGATACGATTTTTGGAAAGTTTCGGCTTGACCCGTTCCGCCCGGTGCGTTAGAGTAATGATTCCGTTACAATTTAGCTAGACTATAAACGTTGCTTATCGACTAATGGGAAGATCGACACCCGTTCTCACCGGGATCGCCATTTTAGCTGCTGTTTCAGCAGCCAGTTTGCAGGCGGACTCGCGCCATTTAGCTGTAGCCGGAATGGAATTTGCCGCGCCTTCCGCAATGGCAAGCGCTGCTGATCATGCCGGCGGTAATGCTGATGCCAACGCCCCCGCCGCCTCGATTCTGGAGACCGAAACGGATGCGCTGCCGCATTCACCGGAAACCGACGACCGCCTGAAGCGTGCCGATGCCCACCTGAATACCGGGCGCCAGTTGTATTTCGAAGGCGATTTAGCAGGCGCGCGGCGCGAATTCGACGCTGCCGTGGACACACTGCTGGCCGCCCCGGATAATGTTCCCGATCACCGCCGCATCGAGCGCCGCCTGGATGAGATCTGCGATCTGATCTATCGGTTTGACATCGAAAAGCTGGGGGCAGGGCAGACCCAGCAGGACGCCGTCGTCTTCGACAAAGCGCCCATTGATGAGATCAGCCATATGACCTTCCCGGTCGACGAAAAGCTGGCGCCGAAGCTCGCCCAGGAATTGCACCAGACCACATCAGGCATACCGCTGGAGCTTTCCGATCCAGTGCTCAGCTACGTGCATTATTTTTCGACGGATCGCGGCCGTTCCATTCTGCTATCCGGCCTCCGCCGGTCAGGCAAATACAAGGACCTCATTCAGCGCATTTTTGCCGAAGAGGGCGTCCCGCAGGAGCTTTTATATCTGGCGCAAGCCGAATCGGGCTTTTTGCCGCGCGCCGTGTCTAACAAACAGGCCGTGGGAATGTGGCAGTTCATTTCGGCCACCGGCTCGACTTACTCTTTGAACCGCGGTACAGGCTATGACGAGCGGCTGGACCCCGAAAAAGCCACCCGCGCTGCCGCCAAATACCTGAAAGATCTTTACGCCCATTACGGTGACTGGTATCTGGCCATGGCGGCGTATAACTGCGGCGCCGGGGCGGTCGATCGCGCCATTGAGCGTACCGGCTATGCCGATTTTTGGGAGTTGATGAAGCGCAACGCCCTGCCGCGTGAAACACGTAACTACGTCCCCATTATTCTGGCCATCACCATCATGGCTAAGAATCCCAGCGATTATGGCCTGGAATCGGTGGATCTGGACACGGCCGTCGAATACGATTCCATTCATTTGACCGCGCCCACCAACCTCAATCTGATTGCCGATGCCACCATGCAGCCCGTCTCCGTCATACGCGACTTGAACCCGTCGCTGCTGAAACAGGTGGCTCCCGCCGGATTCGACGTGCATGTCCCCAGAGGTTCGGCCGATATGACGATGGCTGCTTTGGAAAGCGTCCCCGCCGAAAACCGTCAGGCATGGCGCCTGCATCACGTTCAGGCGGGCGATACCCTCGCCAGCATTGCCAGCACCTTCCATGTGAGTCCGGAGCGCATCGCTGCCGTGAATCGTTCGGCGGATGGGCTCGAAGCCGGCGATGTGTTGCTGATTCCCGCCGTTTATGTGCCCGATACGCCCAGCGTGCGTAGCCGCGCCAAACGTTCCGGAACAAAGTTAACGCTCGCCCGCAGCAGCAGGACTTCTCACAAGACCGGCTCCGTACAGCGCGCCACGCATGTCGCGGCTGGACGCACGCTGCCTGCTCAAGTGTTGCACCGCAAAGCGGCGGTTCGAACCGCAAGCCTTCAATAACAGCCTCCACATTGCCTAATCAAGCCCCTCGAATGGCAACTTTCATTCGCGGGTTTTCATTTTGCACTTGCGAATCGTCACGGCTTGTGAAATCATTTTGCTGCCTGCATCATCTGGATGCGTGTGAGCATACGAAAGGAGGAGTTCGTGAGTTTCGAGCACAAGCTTAGACCTGAAGACGAGGATGAGGACTTCGAGTACGAAGACGAGCACGTAGAAATGGAATCCGACAAAGGCGAATACGGCGACGAAGACGATGAGGACGAGGAGGACGAGGAGGAAGAGGACGAGCTAGAAAAAGAAGGCGCGGAAACCGGCAAGAGCGCTGGTGGCCGGGCAGAGTCTTCGTCTTCTTCCAGCCGGAGCCACGATTCCAGCGAATCGGGCGCTGGCGGGCAGCACGAAGGCGCGGCGGGAGCTCGCACGGGCGCCGGGGCCGGCGGAGGAGCGGAGACCGGCTCGGCTCAGAAGACCTCGCAATCCGGCGCCGCGGCCGGCAAAGGATCTCAAAAGGCGGAGAAGCGATCTGCCGGAGGCGCCGGCAAATCCGCCGCAAGCAAGTCTTCGGCTAAGAAATCCGCAGGAGCCAAGTCTGCGCCGTTAAAGAAGGCTGCAAGTAAGAAGGCTGCTCCGGCAAAGAAGGGAACGGCCCAGAAAGCCGCTCAAAAGAAAGCGGCCCCAAAGAAAGCGGCTCAAAAGAAAGGGTCCAGCTCCGCCTCCAAGAAAACCGCAAAGAAAGCAACTGCCACGAAAGGCGGTGCTAAGAAGGGCGCTTCGAAGAAGTCCGCAGCCAAGAAGAGTTCGAGTAAGAAAAGCGCGTCAAAGAGAAGGCGGTAAGAGCCAGCTCCCGCCTGCCATAGAAGCGACGGGAGCTGCTCGCCTATTTCTTTCTAACCACTTTGCGGCAGCGCTCGAACAGCTCCAAAAGGGAGTCGGCGTATTCTTCGCTCGACCGCGGCCCTTTCCCCGTGAAGCCCGTCATCCCCGTGCCTTTGCCGTACCCGGTCGTCACGGCAATGAACTTCATCAGCTCGAGCGCTATCTCCTCTTCACTCCTCAGTGGCGGCTTTTCTGAAGCATCTTCAGGCATACTGCTGCCTATTTTCGCATTCCTGTCTTCTATCTCATCCCTGGCATGCCGATTCGCGCTCGCAAGCTGATCCGGAAAATGCGCGGCGGGGCGCAGGCGCACCTCATGGAAGGCGAAGACGGCCACTTCTATGTCGTTAAATTCGTCAATAATCCCCAGCACCGGCGTATTCTGATCAACGAATGGCTGGCCTGCGCCTTTCTGCGCTACCTGCAGATCCACGTGCCCGATACCGCGGTCATCGAATTGACGCCGGAGTTTGTGGCAGACAATCCCGATCTCTACATCACGCTCGGCACCCGGCGCGAAGCGGTCCCGCCCGGCTTGCATTTCGGCTCGCGCATGGCCGTTCACCCCGATCGCGTCGCTACCTTCGACTTCTTACCCGATAAGTTGCTGCACAAGGTCGAAAACCGCGCCGATTTCCTGGGTATTCTCGCTTTCGATAAATGGGCCGGCAATGCCGATTCGCGTCAGGCTGTCTTCTTTCGCGCGCGCGCCAAAAGCTGGACGCCGCTGAAGGGAGAAACTCCCGGCCGGCTCGGCTTTTTCGCCCAGATGATCGATCACGGCTTCGCCTTCAATGGCGCCAACTGGCAGTTTCACGATTCGCCTCTGCAAGGCCTTTACTTCCGCACCAGCATCTATGAGGAAGTGCGATCTCTGGATTCCTTTCAGCCCTGGCTGAGCATCATCGAAAATTTTCCGCTCGAAGTAATCGATTCGGCTTGGAAAGAGATTCCCGGAAGCTGGCTCGATTCCGACGAAGATGCTTTGCTCGATCTGCTCGACCGGCTGGTAAAGAGGCGCCATCTTGTCGCCGGTTTGCTCGAAGAGATCAGGCGCAAGCGAACTACAGCATTTCCGAATTGGCGCTGATCTCGGCTGCAATACGCTCAGCCGTAATCGGGGCCAGCAGAATGCCGTTCCGAAAATGGCCATACGCCAGATACAGACGCGGGGAATGCCAGCTTCCCAGCCGCAACTCCTCGCTTGCCGGACGAAAACCGATCCAGCTTTCCGATGGCGCTGTTTCCTCCAGGTGCGGCATCACAAAACCGGCACGGCTGACAAGATCGGCCTCAATAAACGGGTTCAGTTCCCGATCAAAGCCCACGCGCTCGGCCGACGAACCCGCAATCAGCAATCCATTCCCGCGCTGCAACAGATACGTGGGCCCGTGCCGGACAATGGTGTTGCACGTCTGTTCGGGTTGCTGATATCCGATCAGATGCCCCCTCACGGGTTCCGCAGCCGGCAACGCGGGTACTCCGCCCACGCCGATCTGATTGCTCCAGGCGCCTGCCGCAACCACCACCGCATCAAAACGCTGCGTGCCGCATGCGTCCTCCAGGATTACTTCGTCTTCTGCAACCTGGATCGCCTCAATGCGGAAGTGTTCATAAATGGCGGCTGAGCATTTCCGGCAAACCAGCGTAAGGGCATGGGTCAGCTCGCGCGGATTCACAATGGCATCGTCGGGATAAAAACGGCCGCCCGCCAGCCCTTCGCGCCGTATGCGCGGCCAGAAGGTCATCACATGCCCGGGCGTGATCCGCTTGGAGTGAATTCCCAGCCGCTCCTGCCGCTCAGCGCGCTGCTCCAGCGCGCACAGTTCATCCTCGGAGTAGGCGACTTCCAACGCGCCGCACTCCTGGTAATCGATAGGCAGTTCCGAGGCTTCTTCCAGCTCGCGAACGAAGTCACCATACATGCGGCGCGATTCGATCGCAAGAGCGCTCACAGCGGAGGGCTCATCCACTTCACCGCCCGGCGCCAGCATCCCCGCGCCTGCCCAGCTTGCCTCGCCTCCCACCACCGACTGGTCGAAAATCGAGACCTGGAATCCGCTTTGCGCCAGTTTCCGGCCTATCGAGAGGCCGATAATTCCACCCCCGGCAATCGCGATTTTCACGCGATTCCCCGGGCCAGTTTGGGTCACGCCGGTTCCTGAAGAGACTCCGGTTCGCTACTGGCGCGCTTCACCACTTCGAGAAACGCCTTCGCCGCATGGCTCAGCGCGCGCCGGGCGGGATATACCAGTCGAATCTTCCGTTCAATATTGAGCTCTTTTACCCGAATTTCGTGTAACGTGCCCTGTTTGATCTCCTGCTCCACGCACATGCGAGGCAGGAACGCCACCCCTTCATTGTCTTGAACCAGGCGCCGGATCGTTTCCACCGTGGGCATCTCAACGTCCATATTCAACGGCACTCTCTGCCGCTGAAATTCGCGCAGCACCGCTTCCCGGTACGGCGACAACACATTGTGCGCGATGAACGTTTCCATATCGAGCTCGGTAATCGATATTTCGGCCCGGTTCGCGAACCGGTGCTTGGGCGAAACGATCAAGGTCAGGCGGTCGGTGTAGATGATTTGCGTTTGAAGGTGATCGTCGCCCGGATCATAGCTGATGACTCCGAGTTCCAGCTCGCCGTCCAGTAATTGCGAAGGAATTTTGCTCGATTCGGAACGGCGTACCTGCACCTTCACCTTCGGGAACAGGCGCCGGTACTGCTCGATGTGTTGAATCAGGTACAGAGTAGTCGACTCATTCGCGCCAATCGAGAGGCGGCCCGCGTAATTGTCCTTTAGCTCACGCAACGCGTTTTCGAGATCCGCCTCGAGATTCTGGAATCGCCGGGCATATTCAAGCACAACCCGGCCGGCATCCGTCAGAAGCAGCTCGCGGCCGGACCGGTCGATCAGCTTCTCCTTGAGATCGCTCTCTAAGCGCTGGATGGCAATAGAGATAGCCGGCTGAGTTCGCAGCAGCTTCTCCCCTGCTCGGGAAAAGCTACGCTCCGTAGCCACGGTCAAAAACACTTTTAAGGGATAGAGTTCCATAACGCCCCCACCGATAGGCGTTTACATATCATCATAACTTATACAAACTGCGAAAACTATAAATTTGCATAATTGAACGGGAAAATTTACCATGAGAGAGTCGCCACCTGAAGCAACGCGAGACAGCTTATGAGTCGAGTTTATATCTTTGATACTACTCTCCGTGACGGGGAACAGTCACCCGGTTGCAGCATGACTACGCCGGAAAAATTGAAAATGGCCGGGCAATTGGTTGACTTGGGCGTTGACGTGCTCGAAGCAGGTTTCCCCATTGCATCCGATGGCGATTATGAAGCAGTCGATGCAGTAAGCCGCCAGTTTCCCTGGGTTCAGGTGGCTGCGCTGGCTCGCGCCTGCACGCTGGACATCGAACGCGCTGCGAGCGCGCTGCAGCACGCCAAGCGCCCGCGCATTCATACCTTCATCGCCACCAGCGACATCCATCTCAAATACAAGTTGAAGAAGAGCCGGCAGGAAGTGCTCGATAGCGCGGTGGCTGCTGTCGCTTTGGCGCGCAACTACACCGATGACGTGGAGTTCTCGGCCGAAGACGCCACGCGCACCGAGCTCGAATACTTGGAGGAGATTTGTCAGGCTGTGGTCGAAGCGGGCGCGCGCACCGTGAACTTACCCGACACGGTGGGCTACTCGGTTCCCGATGAATACGCGGAACTGATCGGGCGCATCGTTACGCTGCTGGGTGATCGTGCCGTGGTCAGCGTGCATTGTCACGACGATCTGGGATTAGCGGTTGCAAACTCGCTCGCTGCGGTCAGAGCCGGGGCCCGGCAGGTTGAATGCACCATCAACGGCATCGGCGAGCGCGCCGGAAACGCCGCGCTCGAAGAAGTCGTCATGGCGATAAAAATACGTCATGACCGCTTGCCGTATGAAACAAACATTCATAGCGAAAAACTGTTTGGCGCCAGCCAGATGCTGACTCACTTCATTACCTTTGGCCCGCAACCAAACAAAGCTATTGTCGGCGAGAACGCATTCGCGCATGAAGCCGGCATCCACCAGGATGGTTATCTGAAAAATCCTTCTACTTACGAAATCATGAGCCCGGCAAGCGTCGGCGTTCCCGAGAGCCGCATCGTTCTCGGCAAGCACAGCGGCCGCCACGCTCTGAAAAAACGCGCCGAAGATCTCGGCTTTCAGCTTACGCGCGCGCAGGTGGAGGAGTTATACACGCGCTTCACGCACATTGCCGACAATAAAAAGGGTCTCCGCAATGAAGAGATCATTGCGCTGGTGAAGGAGATCATCGCCGCTCATCCTGCGACCGAAACCCTCTCCGTGCAATATACGGTTGCCAAGTAACCGGATGAAGTTAAAGATTCTGATTCTGCCGGGCGACGGCATCGGCGTCGAAGTCACGCGCGAGGCCGTCAAGGTTTTGCGTCAAGTATCGAATGTTTATGGACACGAACTCGATTTGAGCGAAGGTCTGCTCGGCGGCGTCGCCATTCAGCAAACAGGCACTCCGTTTCCGGATCGCACGCGCGAGCTGGCGCTCGCGGCGGATGCCACTTTGCTCGGAGCCGTCGGTCTGCCGGAATTTGACAACGCGCCGCCGGAGAAGCGTCCTGAGCGCGGCCTGCTCGGCATCCGCAAGGCGCTAGGCGTCTATGCCAACCTGCGGCCCGTGCGTTCCTATCGAGCACTGCTCGATTCGTCGCCCTTAAAAAATCATTTGGTCGACGGCGCCGACCTGGTAATCGTCCGCGAGCTAACCGGAGGCCTCTATTACGGCACGCCGCGTGGCATTTCGGGTAGCGGCGCGGAAGAGCGTGCGGTGAATACGATGACATACACGCGCCCGGAGATTGACCGCGTCGCACACATGGCTTTTCAGTTGGCGCGCGGCCGGCGCAAGCACGTGACCAGCGTCGATAAATCGAATGTGCTCGAAAATTCACAGTTGTGGCGGCGGGTTGTTGTCGAAGTGGCGCGCGACTATCCGGATGTTACGCTCGATCACATCCTGGTCGATAACTGCGCCATGCAACTCGTCTTAAATCCGAAGCGCTTCGACATTGTGCTCACCGAAAATCTCTTTGGGGATATTCTGAGCGATGAAGGCGCGGTGCTCGCCGGATCTATCGGCATGCTGCCCTCCGCGTCACTCGGCGCGCAAAAATCTTCCGGCGCCCGCACCGGTCTCTATGAGCCCGTGCATGGCTCGGCTCCGGACATCGCCGGCCAGAACAAAGCCAATCCGCTGGGCGCGATTGGTTCCGTCGCAGCCATGCTCGAATATAGTTTTGGCCTGATCGAAGAAGCACGCGCGCTGAACGCGGCTATCGAGAAAGTGCTCGATTCCGGCCGCACAACCGCCGACCTCAAACCGCATGGAAAGCCGGCCGCCACCTCTGAGGTGGGCGATGCCATTTGTGAGTTAGTAACGAAAGCTTATGCAGTCGCAGAAGGTAACTGAGAAACCCCGCACCATTATTGAAAAAGTATGGGACAACCATATTGTCGCCGAGCGCCCCGGCGCGCCAACGCTGTTATACATTGACCTGCACTTAGTCCACGAAGTTACCTCCCCGCAGGCATTCGCGGGCTTGCGCCAGCGCGGATTGAAAGTAAGGCGTCCCGATCTGACCATCGGAACCACCGACCACAGCATCCCGACTTATGACCGTTCCTTGCCGATTCTCGACAAAGTAGCCGGCGCGCAAATCGCCGAATTCGAGAGAAATTGCCGGGATTTTGGCATTCCGTTTTTCGGCCCGCACAGCGAGAAGCAGGGAATCGTTCACATCATCGGGCCGGAACAGGGATTGACGCAGCCCGGTATGACCGTGGTTTGCGGCGATAGCCACACCGCCACTCACGGCGCATTCGGCGCTTTAGCATTCGGCATCGGAACCAGCCAGGTAGAGCATGTGCTCGCGACGCAATGCCTTCTGCAAAGCCGTTCCAAAACATTTGAAGTGCGCGTCGAGGGCACGCTCAAGCCGGGGGTCGGAGCGAAAGACATCATCCTGAATCTGATCTCGCGCATCGGCATCGGTGGCGGGACGGGTTGTGTCTTCGAATATTCGGGTTCGGCAATTCGTTCGCTTTCGATGGAAGAGCGCATGACCATCTGCAACATGTCCATCGAAGGCGGCGCGCGTGCCGGCTTAGTGGCCCCGGACGATACCACTTATCAGTACCTGGCAGGCCGTCCTTATGCTCCGAAAGGCGCTGATTGGGACCGCGCGCTCGCACTTTGGCGCCGGCTCCCGACCGATCCCGGAGCCCAGTTCGATAAGCGCATCGAGATTGACGCCGGCGCCCTTGAACCGATGATCACCTTCGGCACGAATCCCGGTATGGGCATCCCGATCAGCGCGCCGGTTCCCGATCCGGCGGCTGTGAGCGATCCTTTGGAGCGCGAATCGCTCGGCAAAGCGCTGCGCTACATGGATCTGCCATCCGGCAAACCGTTACTCGGCCATCCCATCAATGTGGTGTTCATCGGAAGCTGTACGAATTCGCGCATCTCCGATCTGCGCGCCGCAGCCAATATCCTGCGCGGCCGCAAAGTGAATCCGAAAGTTCGAGTAATGGTTGTGCCCGGTTCACAGCAGGTCAAGAAACAGGCACAAGAAGAAGGTCTGGACCGCATCTTTAAAGAAGCGGGCGCCGATTGGCGCGAAGCCGGCTGCTCCATGTGCATTGCGATGAATGGCGATCAGCTCGCTCCCGGCGAATACAGCGTATCCACCAGCAATCGCAACTTTGAGGGGCGGCAGGGAAAGGGCGGCCGCACGTTTCTGGCCAGCCCCTTGACGGCAGCCGCCAGCGCCGTAACAGGCGTTGTCACCGACGTCCGGACGCTTCTGTAGAAAAAATCAATATGGAGAAATTTACTGCCTTCACGAGCCGTCTGGCGCCGCTTCCGATCGACAACATCGACACCGATCAAATCATCCCCGCGCGTTTCTTGAAGACGACTTCGAAAGCCGGACTCGGCCAGGATCTCTTCTACGATTGGCGCTATGACGCAGACGGCAATCCGAAGCCGGATTTTATTCTGAACCGTCCTGAAGGACGCGCCGCGCAGGTTCTGCTGGCGGGTGACAATTTCGGTTGCGGCAGTTCGCGCGAGCACGCTCCCTGGGCGCTGCTGCAGTACGGATTCCGCGCGGTGATCAGCACTTCCTTTGCCGATATCTTCCGCGGAAACGCGCTCAAAAACTCATTGCTGCCGGTCGTTGTTTCACACGACACGCACAAAGCGCTCTTCGCTGCCCTCGAAAAAGATCCCGCTGCCACCGTCACGGTGGATCTCGCCCGGCAGGAATTAACCCTGCCCGACGGCTCCGCCGTGCAATTCCCGATCGACGAATTCGCCAAACACTGCATGTTAGAAGGCGTCGATGAGCTTGGCTACATCCTGCAACAAAGCGATGAGATCGCGGCCTATGAGGCGAAGCGGGCGCTAACTGTGAATACGCTAGCGTAGCCATAACAGATCAGCCGCCGTTCGAATCTGCCGGAAGTACCAGGCCCTTCTACTAAACTTCTCTAAGAATTTTCCTATCTCCAGCCGTACCGAACTTGCGTTACGCTGGCTCACGTCCGGCCAACAATTCTGCACTCATCGCAAGGACCTGAGTGCGGACCGCCCTCGGGGCGCAGCACTGGCGGGCAACAAAGGGGGCGCATGTCTCCGAAAAAATGCAAGCTCGCTTTTATCGCGTGGATAGGTTCCCTATTCGCGATCGTTTTTTTAGCTTCCCCCCTTCGCGCGGATAGCAGCATCGCAACATACCTGGACGGCGCGCAGAACGTCGTATATGCCGGGAACGATCAGCACGTGTATCAGGCCGTGTTTACCCCGGGACAAGGCTGGGGCAGCATGGACGTAACAATTGCCGCAAATATTCCAGTGCTCGCCATGCCTGGAAGCCCGCTTTCCAGCTTCGTCCAAAACGGCGTCGTAGCAATTGTGTTTATCGGCTCGGATCAACACATCTACGAGGCTAACTACACCGGAAGCATCGGATGGACTTACCTGGATATTACTGCCGCTTCAGGCACGCCGATTGCGGCGGTATCAAGTAGTCTCAGCACGTACTTAGACGGCGCGCAGAACTTTGTTTATCAAGGGACAAACCAGCACATTTACCAAGCAGTTTTCAACGGAGCAGGTTGGGGCGGCAACGACATAACGGGCGACTCAGGAGCGCCCGCGGCAGCAAACGGAACCCCAATCGTTACTTTTGTGCAAGGCGCTGCCATCGGCATCATATACATCTGCCCCGACCAGCACATTCATCAGTCAGCATTTGTCCAGGGAAGTTGGGGAACCATGGATATCACGGCTGCAACCCCGAACCTACCGGCCGCAGCGCCGGGAAGCTCCCTCTCTGTCTACTTAGACGGCGCGCAGAACTTTGTATTTGAGGGGAGCAATCAACACATCTATCAGGCGGTATTCAATGGAGCAAGTTGGACAGAAGAGGATATTACCGCCGATTCCCATGCTCCCGC
>JAJPJN010000006.1 GCA_021324185.1 Terriglobia bacterium
ATCGCCAAACTCAAAAAACAGCTCCTCGAAATCCGTTTCGCCAAGGTCTCGGTAGCTCTATTGAGCAAAAACCACGCCCCCAAAGCCTCCGACCCCTGCGATTTTGAAGTCACCCAGGCCGGTTCCTTAAGCTGACCGCTGAGAGCTGATAGCGGATCGCTTCCGTCTTCTTGGCTTCTTTGCTTCTTTACTTCTTTACTTCCTTGGCTTCTGTTTTGAAACTCGTGTGGCGGCGTGTATGAGTTCGACGGTGGCGGAGGGAACCGCCGCCCCGGCAGGATCAGTGACCACGCCGCTTAGCGAGGCCGCCGGCAACTACCTGGCCAATCAGCGGCACAGTCGTGAGCACGGCCGCAAACATCGCGGCAAACGCGACTTTTCCCATCATCAACTGAACCTCAGTTGATTGTAGAGCAGCTATCGCCTCGCAGGTTTCGACGCGCTTGCGACCGGAATCCGGCTAATGAATCAGCTTATTGGCGTTCCACTACAATGACGTGAAATGAATCCGGCTTGGGCCGGCTGCGGGCGCGCTGCCCGGCAGCGGCGGGAACCTGCTCCATCTCGGCAGCCGACAGGAAAAGCCGGTTCGATTTCGGATCGAACGCCATGGTTTTGGCACTGGGCTGTGTCGGGATGTCGCCATCGGAAGCATAGGAGTCGGCGCTGTTCTGCTTAATGACTGAAACAGTGCCGCTGCCATTGGAAGCAAAGATGAGGTGGTGATTGGGATCGAACGCGACCGCGTCCACACGATCGCCGATCGGCAGCGTCGTGATCACTTTCCCGTTGGTTGCGTCCATGACCGCCAGCACCTTGCTGCGGCAGCCGATAAACAAGCGCGATGTGGAGGTGTCGATCGCAAGGCCAGTGGGTGTTTTGCATCCGGTGATGGGCCACTTGGCTTTGACGGTGAGGTTTTGTGGATCGAAGTTGACGACCTCAGCCGATTCTTCCAAATTGACGAACCCGTTTCCTTTTCCATCCACAACCGCCGCTTCGGCGCCGCCACCCAGGTCTACTTTGCCGATGACGGCTTCCTTTTCAGGATCAATCGCGCTGATGACGGCAGCGTCGCCATGGCACACGAAAACGCGATTGGTGTGCGGATCGTAAAAAGTGAAATCCGGGTCCTTGTCCACGGTAATCTTTTTTATCGTTTTGAAAGTATTGGTGTCGAAGACTGAGACAGTGGAATCGCCGCCGTTGGTTGTGAAGCCGCGATGCAGCTTGGGAACGATTGCGATGCCGTGAACTCCGGGAGTGTCTTCCACTTTGCCGAGCACTTTGCCTGAGGCTGCATCCAGCACGTCGACGACGGTGCCGTGCGATACGTACAGGCGGCCGGACGAGGAGTCGAAGACGATGTAATCGAAGCCACCGTTTCCGGGTACCGGATACTGCTTGACGACTTTGTACAAACTGGCGTCAGCCGCGCAAGCCAGAGTGGCGATGCTCGCGAGGGCGAGGTAACGTTTGACTATTGTGAACATCAAGTTGAGCTCTCCTGGTTATGGTTTAGCTAATCGAGTAGCCTGCGGTGACAGACTGCCCTTTTCAGCTTACTGGTTGAATTCTAAACGCTGGATGAACGCTGTAATTGGTAGCGGGGCGGGGGGTGATAACCCGCTGTTCCCCGAAAAAACTGCTGCGCAAAAGCAAGCTGAATGGATCAACTCCCCGACAGCTTCATGCGGTCGAGGATCGCAAACAGCGGCAACGCCACAATGGCGTTCAGGACGCCATCGACGAGCTTATCTTGCGGGTTGAACGGCACGATCTGGCCGAGCAGGGCGCGGCGCATCGCCCAGTAGAAGAAGGCGTGGAAGAAGAAGAAGAAGAACGAGAGTACGAAGCGCATGAGGCGGGTCTCAACGTTAAAACGCAGGCTCACGGAGGCGGCAAAATAGCCGACCAGCGTTTTCGTTATGCCGTACATGCCGATCGGGATGTTGGCGGGCGACAGCGAATCCTCCGCCAGCCCGACGAAGGCGCCAAAAAAGAGCGCCTGAATCTGGCTGCGGCGCATCAGGCCGAAATAGACCGTGAGCAGCAGCGGCAGCTCCAGCCATTCGGTATGCGGTAGCAGCCGGGGCAGATAGAACTTGCCGATGATGGCCAACATGGTGATGGCCAGCAGCGCAACGGCTTGAAAGCGGCTGAACCAGCTCTGCTCGGCTGAGCGGCGCGCCAGGATTACCTCGGTCGTTTCGTTCATGGTCGGGGAGGCGCGGGCTGCGTCGTGGTCGCGCCGGTTGCCGGCTTGCGGCGCGGGGCGCCAAGTGGAAGAACAGGATTTTCTTCAGCCGGCGTGGCCGTGCTTGTAGCGGTGCCGGACGCCGGCGTCTTGGGGGCGCCTAAAATCGTTGCCCGCGGCGGCGCGGTTGCGGTACTCTCTGCAGCCGCGTTAGCGGGGGCTGCCGGCGCTGTAGTGGTCTTCGGCGCGGGCTTGGGATTGAAGTTCGGCAGATTGGAGCCGAGCCCGCCATAGACGTGATCTTCCTGTTTGCCGATCTCCTCATACTGATGCAGCACCTTGTCGGCTTCGGTCTGCGGCTTCACGTCGGCTTTGCTTGCACCGTCATCGGGAGGCGGCGGAAGCATTTTGGCAGTGGCGGTTTCTTCAGCCGGGGCGGGCGGGATCGCCTGATGCACGCCTTGCAGCACAACCAGAACTTCGTCTACGCCTCCGGGCGCGCCGCTCAGGTTGATCCAGACCTCGCGCATGCCCTGGCCGGGTTCGCTCGAAACCACCGTGCCCACAGGAAAACCCTTGGGAAAGATGCGATCTTCGCCTGAGGTGTAGAACCACTCATTTTTGTCGACTTTTTCTTCGTTTTGAATGTGTTCGACTTTGCACTTACCCAAGCCATCACAACTGAGGACGCCGCGAACATGCCCTTTCTGCGATTCGACGCCCAGCTTAAACGTGGGATCCGTCACCAGCAGGACCTGCGAAACGAGTGGATAAACGGAGACGACCTTGCCCACGATGCCTTCCGGCGTGACCACGGCCATCCCCTGTTCGACGCCGCTGGTGGACCCCCGGTCGATAAACACGGCTTTGGCGGAAGCTACGGTGCTGTTTCCAATGACGCGCGCAGCAATGGTTTTTGAAGGCGTCTGGGCCTGAAAGATCGTCAGGGCGCGGGCATGCTCGGCGGTTGCAAGCTGGTTGCGGTAATAGATGTTTTGCAACCGGAGCCGGTCGTTATCGGCCTTCAGCTTGCGGTTTTGCTCGCGCACGTCGAGCAGAATGAAATAATCCTCGAGAAAACCGATGGTGTTCTGGCGGATGGCTTCGACGATTCCGGCCATGGGCGTGACGGCGCTGACGGCCCAGACGCGGATAAGCCGCTCATCACGATTGGCTCTAACCTGATAACCGAGATAAATGAGCTGGGCCAGAACAACGACGATCAGAACCGTCAGGTTCCGGAAGCGGCTCAGCAGGGCGTCCATCTTGTGCTTCTGTTTCTACTGTAGAATGTGCCGCCGCAGCGCTTATCGGCCCAAATTAGATGGCCTATTCGATGGCAATGCGGCGCAGCAGCTTAAAATCGGTCAACATCTTGCCCGTACCGAGGACGACGGAAGCCAGCGGGTCTTCGGCAATCGAGACAGGCAGGCCGGTCTCTTCGCGAATGCGCCGGTCCAGATTCTTGATCAGCGCGCCGCCGCCGGTGAGCACGATTCCGCGATCGCTGATATCGGCGCTTAACTCCGGAGGGGTACGCTCTAAGGCTACGCGGATGGCATTCAGGATGGTCGCGATGCAGTCTGAGAGCGCCTCCCGGACTTCGGTGTCGTTGATGGTTACGGTCTTGGGGACGCCTTCGATCAGATTGCGCCCTTTGATCTCCATCGTCATGGGGTTGTCGAGCGGGTAGGCGGAGCCGATCGTCATCTTGATCTGCTCGGCTGTGCGCTCGCCGATGAGGAGGTTGTATTTACGTTTCAGGTAGTTCATGATGGCGTCGTCCATTTCGTTGCCGGCCACGCGGACCGAACGGGAATAGACGATGCCTGAAAGAGAAATCACGGCGACATCGGTGGTGCCGCCGCCGATATCGACCACCATGTTTCCGGAGGGCTCGGTAATGGGAAGCCCCGCGCCGATTGCGGCCACCATGGCCTGCTCCACCAGGTGAACTTCGCTTGCTTTGGCGCGATAAGCCGATTCACTGACGGCGCGTTTTTCTACCTGGGTGATTTCGCTGGGTACGCCAATGACGATGCGCGGGTGGACCAGCATCTTGCGCCCGTGAGCCTTCTGAATGAAGTAGTTCAACATGCGCTCGGTCACTTTGAAATCGGCGATGACGCCGTCTTTCATCGGGCGTATGGCCACGATGTTGCCCGGCGTGCGGCCCACCATGTCTTTGGCTTCCCGGCCGCAGGCTTCAATTTCGCCATTGTTCTTGTTGATGGCGACAATCGAGGGCTCGTTGACGACGATGCCTTTGCCTTTCGCGAAAACCAGCGTGTTGGCCGTACCCAGATCAATGGCAAGATCGGACGAAATCAGACTAAAGACAGAACGGAAGTTCATTCAATCGGCTGTTGCACTGTGAAGGCAGAGAGGAATTCTCAGCGTAACATAGAGATACAGGCTTCGAGTTTCTTAATTTGTATCTGGTTTTTGTTAAGGTTGACCTTTGATCCGGCTGACGCGACGGCAATGGCTCGCCGCGAGCGGGCTGGCGATTTCGAGCGCATGCGCGCGCCGCAAGGGCGCCGGCTTTGCCGGTTACGCACTGATTTCAAATGCCGGCGATGGCGAGCTGGTTGTAGTCGATTTGACGGCCTTCCGGCTCGCCCGAACGATACCGTTAGGCGCCCCGGCGGGCGATATCGTTTTCGGAGATGACGGCCAAAGCTTCGTGCTGACGCCGTCGACGGGCAGCGTTCACGTACTCGATTCAGAGCTGCGCGTGATTTCATCGCGGCGTTTGTCGAATGACGTTTCAGCCATCTGTTTATCGCCGGACGGAAGGGCGATTCTGGCAATTGCGCCGGACAAACGCGAGCTGGTGATCGCGAGCTCCAAAACATTGGATGTGCTGGCGCGCTACAAACTGAGCGGCTCGCCGGCGAACCTGAACGTGCCGCCCGCGCCTAAGCCGGGTGAGGGCGCTAAACCGCCGTATGTCTCGATATCCACCGGCAAAGACAGCGTGGTGGAATTGATCAACTATAAGACCGGACAGCGCTCGCGGCGCGATTTTGCGGGAAACATCGGGGCCGTTCGATTTCGCTCCGATGGCGAAAGGGTTCTGGTGGCGAATGTGCACGACCGTTGCATCAGCGCGCTGGCGGCTCCGGCCCTGGAGACCATCGCCGATCTGCCGCTCGCGATGTCTCCCGATAATCTCTGCTTCAACGCGGATGAGGGGCAACTGTTCGTATCCGGCGAAGGCATGGACGCGGTGGCGATCATCTTTCCGTATAATCCGCTGGACGTCGATCAGACCGTCCTTGCCGGGCGTGATCCGGGCGTCATGGCGTGCTCTGAAAATCCGCCATATTTGTTTGTCGGAAGCGCCAGCGGATCGGATGTGTGCATTTTGAATATCGATTCGCGCAAGATGATCGGCATTGTGGATACCGGCCAGCGCCCCAGCTACATCACGGTCACGCCCGACAGCCAGTACGCCTTGGTGTTAAGTGAAAGCGCTGGGATCATGGCGGTAATTCACGTTCCCGCGGTGGAAGCGAACGTGAGCGATCCCGGCAAAAAGCGAAATAAAGTGATTGCAGGGTTGTTTACGTTGCTGCAGGTGGGCGACCGTCCGGTCAGCGCGACGGTGGTGCCAAGACGGGCATAGTGGGGCAGGCCGCCTGGATAACCGCCAGAGCCGCTACTGCCGCCGTTTCGGCGCGGAGAATCGTGGGGCCAAGAGAGCAGGCGCGCCAGCCGGCACTGCGCGCTCTCTCTCGTTCGTCGTCTGTCCAACCGCCTTCCGGACCCAGCAACAGCGCCACGCGATCTTCGGCCGAACGGGTTGCGGGAAAGCTTTGCAGAATCGGTGGTCTTCCGGCATTTTCGTCCAGCATCAGGCGTATGTCCGCGCTGGTTTGGAGCGCCGCATCGAATGAGATGACCGCCAGGATTTCGGGCAGATGTGCACGGCGAGACTGCTGGCTGGCTTCGGTTGCGATTCGTTGCCAGCGCGCGCATCGCTTAGCCGAAGCCTGGGCGAGCCCGCGTTCGGTACGCGTCGCTTCGATGGGCTGGATACAATCGACGCCGAGTTCGGTAGCTTTTTCGATCAGCCATTCGAACCGTTCGAATTTTATTAGCGCTGCCAGCAGCGTGATGTGCACCTGCGGTGCGGGCGCGGGCAGCTCCTCGACAATACGAAAGCCAACGGCCGATTTGCGGGCGAACTCTACTTCGGCCAGATAGACGTTGCGGTTGTCTGATATTTCGTAAACCTGGCCGGGTTCCACGCGGAGGACACGGACCAGGTGCTCGGCGTCAGGGCCGGTCAGTTCGGCAGCGCCGCGGCGGACTTCCGGAACAAAGAAGCGGCGGCGTGCCATGGTCGAAAGAAACGGCTCGGGCTATGCCACAGTGACGGTAGCCATGTGCGGCTCCACTACATCCGGTTCGCCGCTGGTCTTGATAAAACAGCGCAGCACTTCCGCTACGCTCCAGGCCTGGGCGCAACAACCGCGCGGGGTGAAGGGCGGCTCAGCATCGAAGATCTCACTGATAGAGCCGACGCAGGCCTCGCGAAGATGTTTTTGGAAGCCGTCCAGAAAGCTTCGCGCTTTTTGAAAATCGCCGGGATGGACTTTCAGCCAGGCATCGATGAAAGGACCGATTAGCCACGCCCACACGGTCCCCTGATGATAGGCGGCGTCGCGCGAGCGCAGGTCGCCGTCATAACACGCTTTGAACTCGCGCTCGCCAGGCGCAAGCGAGCGCAGGCCGAAGGGCGTGAGCAGCCGTTGCGTCACCACCTCCAATACCGGCGCCCAGCGTGATTTTTCGAGAACCGGGTAATCGAGAGAAAACGCAAATATCTGGTTCGGCCGGCAGGACGCATCGTCACGCCCGTCTTCGCCATCGACGACATCGTAAAGGTAGCCGCCGGCCGCGTACCAGAAGCGGCGATTGAAGGATGCGCGCGCACGCGCCGCATGCTCTTCGATTCCTTTCGCTTCATCCGTCCGCCCGGCTTCACGCAACCAGCCTTCGAGCAGTTTCAATGCGTTGTACCAGAGAGCGTTGATTTCCACCGCCTTGCCGCGGCGCGGTGTAACCACCCAGTCGTCGACCTTGGCGTCCATCCAGGTGAGTTGATAACCCTCCTGGCCCTGCACGAGCAAGCCGTCGTTGGGATCGACATGAATGTTGAACTTCGTGCCGCGCAGATGGTGACCGACGATATCGAGCAGCTTGGGCAGAAGGTGCCGCATGAGGTGATGATCCTTCGTGCGTTGAAGGTAGCGATGGAGCGCATGGAAGAACCACATGGTTGCATCGGCGGTGTGATAGAGCCCTTTCGTTTTTCCTTCTGGAAACATGTTGGGAATCAAGCCGTCGTGAATGTAATGCGCAAATGTGCGCAGGATGTAACTGGCTTCCACTTCGCGGCCGGTTACGAGAGTGAGGCCTTCGAGGCTGATCATGGTATCGCGGCCCCAATCGGTGAACCAGTGATAACCGGCGATGATGCTGCGAATCTCGTCGCCGGCCGCCCGCGCGCGAGCGGTATCTTCGGGCCGCCCGACAGGAGTGAATATGAATTGATCCGCTGCCCAGACCAGCTCTCTGCAGGTGTCTTCGCACGCGCCGGGGTGCGAGACGGTCAGCAGCCTGCGCTTGCGTTCGTGTTCGGCGTCCCACCCCTGGTGGGGTTGAAGAGCAGACATCACGTTCCAGTTTTCGGTAGAGGCGACCAGCGTCAGTTCCTGCCTTTGAGAGACATCGCCACTGAAATAGCCGGGACTCCAGAGATCGCCGCGCCAGATATAGCCGCGCTTTCGCTCCACCTCGTAGGTGACGTTGCAGATTTTACGGGCGTCGATGGTGAAACCCTGTCCTTCGGCCAGCAGCTTTAAACGCAGCGCCGGTATACCGTTGGACGGCTTGACCTCATAGCAATGATCGTGTACCAGAAGCGTGTACGGTTCGAGCGGCGTGTTCACCGGTTCTTCATGCCCGCGCATATTAAAGAGCGGGCGCAAGCGCAGCTTGGCCTCGGCCGAGCCGGACAGCGCGCGGTAATTCGTGTAGGAGGTGTTCTGCCTGTGCGGAAGATAAATGCGTTTTTCGAGCATTACGCCGTTCACTTCGAAGGTCCACACGGGCAGTCCTGCATCCAGCCGGAAATTGGTCAGATACGGCGAGCCTGCAAACCGTGTATCTTCTGTGTCCAGGCCATTCAGCGGGATCACCTGGCCGTCCGGAAAAAGTACTTCCTCCAGAATGTTGTTCAGCATCATGGTGCGCCCTAGGGGCGATGGCAGAGCTGAAATCAGATAGCCATGGAAAACGCGGGTGGGTGTTCCGCCGATTGTGCCGGAAGCATATCCTCCCAGACCGTTTGTCACCAGCCACTCGGTATAGAGCAGCCGGATGGCATCGCCTTGGCTCAATGGCTTGCCTGCATCGTGTGTAAAAAGATTGTTCATCGTGATCGGGTACGAAAGCAGCCACAGCTACCGGGGGCGCATTGCCGGATAGAGAAGAACAGCCGCTTGTCCGGGAATCCTCCAATTCTCTTCGGTATCGAGCGCCGGCGTACCACAGCCACCGTATTGCGCGTCATCAGTCGACCATAATTTCTGCCATTCCCGATCCATTGGCGGCGCGAGCAGCGGTTCGGGCGAAGGATCATAGTGCAGCTCAACTCCGAAGTTTACAAGCAGCAAACGATCGTCTGTGAACCCGCGGGAAAAGAAGCGCAAAGCGAAGCAGTCCTGAGATAGCACTGCGCCGTCGATGCCGTCCGCGCCTTGACGCGAGATGACAGGATCATCGCGCCGCAACCGCAGCAGATCGCGGTGCAGCGCGTAGATGGGTGCATGAGTCTCCACTTCAGAGTGATTCAGGCGTGATTTGGCGAATGTCTCGAACGCTGCCGGATCGTCCAGGCATTTTTGGATATCGGGCATTGAGTAGGACCGCCATTGCTCCAGAAATTCAATCCGTCCCTCGGCCACCTTTTTTGCGAGCTCCGGCTTGTGATCCGCGAAAAAAAGAAATTTGCTGGATGCGGCGAACTCCTGCCCCTGAAAGAGCATGGGCGTTCCGGGCAACAGCAACGTCAATGCAGTGATCGCTTTGAACATGCCCGGCGAGGTGATCTCATGCAAACGCTGGCCGCGCGCTGAATTTGCGATCTGATCGTGATTCTCAATGAAATTAATCATCGACCAGCGCGGCAGACCGAGCGTCGACGTCCCGCGTCTCTTCTTCTGCCAGGAATAGTATTGGCCCTGATACAGGTAGCCGTATTTCGCTGCCGACACAAATTCCTGGGCGCTGCCGCGGTAGTCGGTGTAGTATGCATCGGTTTTGCCTGTGACAGCCACGTGCGCGCTGTGATGATAATCGTCGTTCCAAAGCCCGTCCAATCCATAGCCGCCCTCGCTGATTGGCCGGATTAAAATCGTCTGCTGCGGCTCGTTCTCACCAATCAGTACGATGGATCGGTCTCCTGCGGCGGCGTGTGCAGCTCGGGCGATCTCAGCAAGGATGTGCGGGGTCGAATCGTCGTGAATGTCCTGGGTCGCGTCAAGGCGCAATCCATCAAGATGAAATTCGCGAATCCAATAGGCGGCATTTTCGCGGTAAAATTCACGCACCGGTTCGCAGTGCGGGCCGTCGAAGTTGATCGCCTTGCCCCAGTCGGTCGTGTGCTTGTCGTTGAAATAGTACGGCGAGAACTTGGAAAAATAATTCCCATCGGGACCGAGATGGTTGTACACCACGTCGAGGATGACGCCGATCCCTAACGAGTGCGCGCGATCCACAAAGCTGCGCATATCGTCGGGCCGCCCGTACAAATTGGCGGGCGCATAGGGCTGCACGCCATCGTAGCCCCAACCGAAGCGGCCGGGGAAGTCGGCCACCGGCATAATTTCGACCAATGTGATGCCGGTGTCGCGCAGATAGGAAAGCTTCTCTGCGGCCGAGTTCCAGGTTCCGCCTTCGGTGAACGTGCCCAGATGCAATTCGTAAATCACCTGGCCGGGGAGCTGGAGGCCGCGCCAGTTGCGGTCGGTCCAGCGAAATGCAGCCGGATCGATGACTTCAGAAAAGCTGTGCGGGCCATGCGATTGAAATCGCGAAGCAGGGTCGGGATACGCCTCGCCTCCGTCCAACTGATATTTGTAGAGCGTGCCCGCGGTGACATCCCCGGCGGTTACGGAGAAAAATCCGTTTTTGTCACCTTGCATCGCAACGGGACGGCGGCCGCCGTCAAAAACAACCGAAACCGTTTTATGTTCAGGAGCCCAGACACGGAAGCGGGTAATGCCGGCGGGATCAACTACTACTGCGCCGAGGCCCGCCTGGGTCTGCTGCGCATCCAGCCGGCCGGGCATTGCCGTTGACTTGCTATCCACTACAAAAATAGACCACGGAATGCTTTTGGTATTTCGCGCAGCTTGATAACCTGCAAAAGGTGATTTCGAGAGCGCTGTGGAGCATTTTGTTTCTTCTCGCCGGTTGCGCCGCCTGGGCGCAGGGTAACTACGAAATCCAGGTGTATGGATCCGACACAGTCCGGCCCGGAATGACGATGGTGGAGCTACACAGTAACTTCACTGCCACGGGCAGCAAATCGACCATCGACGGCACCTATCCTACCAATCACCAGGAGCACGAGACGGTGGAGATCACACAGGGCTGGAACGACTGGTTCGAAACCGGCTTCTATATTTTCACGAGTATTGGTCCGGGTAATCAGGGATACCAATGGGTTGGTGATCACATTCGCCCGCGCGTGCGCGTTCCGGAAAGCTGGAAGTGGCCGGTTGGCGTGAGTGTTTCAACCGAAATCGGATACCAGCGGCCCATCTTCTCCAAGGATACCTGGACCTGGGAGATTCGCCCCATCGTCGATAAGCAAATCGGGCCGTGGTATGTGGCGTTTAATCCCGCCCTGGAACGCTCCTGGCATGGGCCGAGCGTTCCGGATGGAGTTGAGTTTTCGCCCGCCGTGAAGTTGGGTTATCAATTCAGCAAATTGGTGGCCGGGGGCTTCGAATATTACGGTTCGACCGGGCCGGTCACAGGATTTGCGCCCTTTGCAGAGCAGCAGCAGCAGATCTTTCCGACGGTGGATCTCGATTTCGGTCCGGAGTGGGAATTCAATTTCGGCGTCGGAGTCGGATTCACCGGAAGCACCGATCATCTGATCATCAAAATGATCCTGGGGCGGCGGTTCAACTTTTTTCCGAACCGCGCGCGGCATTTCGCCAAGGCGGAGATGGATAGAACGGGTTTCTAACGGTTAGCCCGACTGATTGTCCCTGTACTCTTCGAGCCATGCCATCTGAATAGCTTCCAGCTTGCCTTCAGTGGACGCCATGGGATCGTCCTTGAAATTGGGCAACTCGGTGATCCACTTATGCAGGTCGGTGAAGCGGATGTTGGTGGGGTCAACATCGGGGTGCATTTCATACAGGCTCAGCGCGATATCTTCCGTGTGGTCCCAAGTGAGTCCAGGCATGATGTCTCCGGTTTTCATTGTAGATTGCGCAGGAAAGCCAGGTGATACATTGATCGTTCGGTACACATGATGAATCGAAATCGTATTTTTGCCTTGCTGGGTGCAGTGTGTGCTTTTGCTTTGTTGCGCGTGGCAACGCCCGCGCGCCAGTCCGGATCGAACGCGGGCGAGTATCCTGCGGCGCTGCTGGCGGGCTTCGAGTGGCGTGACGTGGGTCCGCTGCGCGGCGGCCGCAGTTTTGCCGTTGCGGGACATGCCAACCAGCCGGACACCTTCTATTTCGGGTCAGTGGGTGGCGGCGTGTGGAAGACAGAGAATTCGGGCCGCACCTGGTTCCCCATTTCCGATCGAGGCATTCCCATCGGCTCCATTGGCGCGCTTGCCGTAGCGCCCTCGAATCCGGACATTATTTATGCCGGCACCGGAGAGAGCGATATCCGCAGCCAAAATTCCTACGGCGTCGGCATGTATAAATCGACGGACGCGGGCAAAACCTGGACGCACATTGGGCTGGATCAGACACGCCATATTGGGCGTGTGGTCATCGATCCGGCGAATGCGAATCGGGTCTACGTCGCCGCGCTGGGCCATATCTACGATGCGAACCCGGAGCGCGGGCTATATCGCACCACCGATGGAGGCGCCACCTGGAAGAAGATTTTGTTCAATCAGGACAAACCGAATGATGTGGGCGCGGTCGATGTGGCCATTGATCCCAAAAATCCGCGCGTGCTCTACGCATCGCTATGGGCCACGCGGCGGCCGCCATGGTCGGTTTATGCGCCCACGAATTTGCCCGGCGGGGGTCTTTATAAGTCCGTTGACGGCGGCGACACCTGGAAGAAACTGGCTGGCGGCTTGCCCGATGACGAGTTCGTCGGCAGAATCGGCATTGCTGTCGCACCCAGCAATCCGCGCCGGCTTTGGGCAGTAGTGGATGATCTCGGCACGGCCATTGCACGGCCGCTTGGAGGCGGGGGACGCGGCGGCGCGCCGCCATCGACGTCTCCACAAGTTGCGGCAACACAGCCGCCATCGGCGCAAAAGAGGCCGCCTGTCGAGCCTCCCACGCCTGCCGGCAAAGGCGGCGTCTACATGTCCGATGACGCGGGCGCCACCTGGAAGCTGGTGAACAACGAAAACCGGCTGTGGGGCCGCGGCTGGTATTTCGCAGGCGTCGCGGTTGACCCGGTGAATCCCGATCGCATCTATGTGATCAACACCGCCACTTACATGAGCACGGATGCGGGCAAGACATTTGTTCCCGTGAAGGGCGCGCCGGGTGGAGACGATTACCACCAGATGTGGATTAATCCCAAAGATCACAACCGTATGGTGCTGAGCAGCGACCAGGGAACAGTGGTGAGCGTCGACGGCGCAAAGACCTGGAGCACCTGGTACAACCAGCCCACTGCGCAGATCTATCATGTAGCCGCGGACAATCGCTTTCCGTATTGGCTCTACGGCGCGCAGCAGGATAGCGGCGGCGTAGGCGTCAGTACGTGGTCGCGCGAGGGCGTGCTGACATTTCGAAATTGGGAGCCGACGTGTCTTGCGGGCGAGAGCAATACCGTTGTACCCGATCCGAAAGACGGCAGATTTTTGTATGGCGGCGGAAATCGTTGCGATCAGTATCTGAACACCGCTACGCCCGGCGGCCAGTTGCCGCCTCCTGACCCGGACGATCCGAATCGAAAGACATGGACGCTGCCGACCGTGTTCTCACCTGCCGATGAGGCCGAGTATTATTCCAATCAATTCGTGTTCCGGTCGCGCGACCGCGGCAAGAGCTGGGAGAAGATCAGCCCGGACTTATCGCGAGTGAATCCTCCAGTGCCCGCCAATCTGGACCCGATAACGGCGAAGGATATCGATCAGCCGATGAAGGACCGATTGGGCGTTGTGTATACCATCAGCCCGTCGCCGCTCGAAGCAACAATGGTTTGGGTGGGGACTGATGACGGGCTCATTCACGTGACTCGCGATGACGGCAAGCACTGGGAAGATGTCACGCCGCGCGAGTTGACGCCATGGAGCAAGGTGTCGCAGATCGAAGCGGGCCATTTCGACCGCAACACGGCCTATGCTTCTGTCGACCGGCATCGCCTGGCGGATATGAAGCCGTATATCTACCGAACGCACGACGGCGGGAAGACGTGGCAATCTGTTGCAGCGGGAATTCCGGAAGGCGCCTACGTCAATTCGGTGAAAGAAGACCCGGTGACGAAGGGTTTGCTCTATGCCGCGACCGAATTGCGCGTCTACGTCTCATTTAATGATGGCGATTCCTGGCAGCCGCTGCAAAACAATATGCCGGTGACTTCCGTGCGCGACATTGTTGTACACGGAGACGATCTCGCGGTCGCCACCCATGGGCGCGGCTTCTGGGTGATGGACCAGATGGCCGCCCTGCGCCAGATTGCAGCCAAGGGCGCGGATATTTCGGCCCAGAACGCATACCTGTTCCAGCCCGGTGAGACTTTCGCGATTATTCAAGGTGGAATGAACGGCACGCCCATGCCGCATGAGGACCCGCAGTTATCGAATCCGCCCGGCGGCGTGCTGGTCTATTACTGGCTGAAGAATGCCGCCTCAGGTCCGGTGAAACTGGAATTGCTGGATGGTTCAGGCCGTGTGCATGCGTGCGCTGCGAGCGATGAGGAGGTTCGCGCCATCAACACCGAGACGCTGAACGTACAGGCCATCTGGGAGCAGCAACCGCCGCCGCCATCTGCTGCGGCGGGAATGCATCGCTTCGCCCTGGGCGCGCCTTCAACCCGCGGATTTGGCGGATTCGGACGCGGCGGAGCGCCGCAAGCGACGGGAGCGTGTGCGTCTTCAAGCGCCAATGCTGCGCCGGTAGCTCGTGGCGGCCGTGGCGGACGCGGCGGCGCGGAACGGTTGCAACCAGGAAATTACACGGTCCGCATGACCGTCAACGGGCAGACCTTTACGCAAGCGGTGACGTTGAAGCCCGATCCACGGCTGGCAAATAGCGCGGTTCAGTAGTACCAAGGGCGCGCATGCGCGCCGAGCCGGGGGCCTGCAATGGTGTTCAACCGGCGGGCGATATCCGCCTCTCGCGAGCGGATATCTTCGCCGAAGAATGAGCGCTACTGCGGCAACTGAAACGGAACGCTGACGTCCGTCACAACCGTTACCGGCTTGCCGTTTAACAAGGTCGGCCGGTAGAGCCATTGGAGGACTGCATCTTTTGCCGCCTGAACCAGGATCGGGTGGCCGCGCACAAGCTGGATGTTTTCGACGTGACCGTCCGGACCGACCGTGACGGTGAAATCGACCGTACCTTGGATGCGGGCTGCAATAGCAAGCGGTGGATACACCGGATCAACCTTCTTGATCAGATTGGTTTCCATCACCCCGCTGCCGATTCGCTGTGCGCCAGCCGGCTGGCTCATGTTGCTGTAATTCTGCTGGCGTACCGATTCGTATTTTGCCGACTGGAGCGCTTCCTTCCAGCGTGGATTCGCCGGGTCGAGATCGATGGCGCGCTGTAGAAGTAGATAGCCTTCCTGCTTTAACACCGGGTTGTCGTGCTGCGAAACTGCATTGCGGACCAGGTCGGCTCCGGCAAGGCTGAGCAAGGCAGGATCACTGGAGCCTTCCAGTTCGAGCTGAAGCTTGGAGGCAACATCGGGATCAAGTTTCGTACTGATCATTGGAAAGTGCAGAGCCGCAGCGACGGCTTGCGCGTACAGAAACGCTATCTGAGCTTCATAGCGGATGGATTTAGGTGAAAAGTCGAGCCGCTGTGCGTTGCGTAATAAGTTGAGCGAGCGCTCGGGGTCAGTGTGCTCGAAAAACATCGCAGCGTTGTAGAGCACATCGGAGGAGTCGGCGTGGTCGCGAAGCGCTTGTTCCCAGGCTGCAGCGACGCGAAGGTAGTCATCGGGAGTATTCAGCGGGCCGCCTTGCGGAGACAGCGGGAATCCCATCAATGTCGCTCCCGGTTCGTGCTGAACGATCCAGAGCAATTGTGCGATGTAATTGTCGCGATCCCGCCGGTTAAAGTAATAGAACAGCAACCCGACGTGAAGATGCAGATCGTTGGGGCTGGTTGCGAGTTGTGCCTGCATTTGCGCCGCCTGATCGTCATTGGAAGGAACAGACCAGCGCGGCTGTCTTCCCTGTGCTTGCGGCCGGGCTGCGGCCGCGAAGTAAACAGCCGGAATCAACGCTGCCATTAACGCGCAGCGCATCACATTCAAGCCGCTGCGGCGAATCTCGGAAGCAGTGAAGATGCGCCGTATGCGGCTCTCCAGTTCCGATCGATGCACTACCGCGTTTACCGGGCTGAGCACGCGGCCACGATAAACCGCCACCTGCCGCGCAAAATCTGCCAACGTGCTGGCATACTGCTGAGCGTCGCTGGAGACCGCGAGCGCATGCTCGTCGCAGGCGTATTCAGAAAGCGCCGCCAGCCGGCGTTTGATGAACCAGGAAAGCGGATGAAACCAGTACAGGCACGTTGCTAAACCCGCGAGAAGCATCGTCCCCGGATCGTTCCGCCTGACATGCGCCATTTCGTGCGCAAGCGCCAGGCGCAGCTTCTGTAGCGGCCACTTCTGCCAGCAGTCCGGCAAAAGAACGAACACATTCGCGTCGGATTGCAATGCGACGGGCACGGCAATTTCGCTCGAAACACGAACGCACGGCCTGATGAATGCGCCGCTTTCGAGCCACGCCTGGTGCGCCAGCTCGCGCAGCCCCATATCCGCGACGGGTTCACTCCGGCGAACAACGGCTTTCAAACGGCGCAGGCACACAACCAGACGAGCGAGCAGTAAGAGCATCACGCCGCTATAGGCGGCCGCAAGCGACAGCTTCCAAGGAAACGCGTCCGCCGGCGGCGAGGCGATCACGGTAACCCCGTTCGGCGGCCGAACGATCACCGCGGTGGGAACCGGCGGCACAACGGGCGAAATGGCTGCTTCCGCTCTCGCCAGAGTGAGCGATGGCTGCTCGAGCGGAGGCACGGCGATCAGGAGAAGCGGGAAAATAAGCAGCGCAGCCAGCATGCCGTGCCAGACGGCGTGCCGGATCTCCGCCGGCCGCTTGCGCAGCAGATAATCCAGCACGCCGCAGAGGAGCGCGAGAATGCTGGAGCGCAAAACCACTCCGGTCATGAGCGGTACCAAAACCGAACCGAGCCAATTCAGTTCCGCGAAAGTCATGATTCACTCCTTTTTGGCGCCTGCTGCGCCAGTTGCTCCGCGATGCGCCGCAGTTCTTCTGCATCCACCACCCGGCTGTCGACCATGCCTACAAGCAGCGATTCGACCGAGCCGTGGCAAAAACGATCGAGGATCTGCTTCACGGCGCGCACCGCAACGTTGCGCGGCTGCTCCGTACTGGAGTAGACAAAAGCGCGCCCGCGGGTCTTGTGCCGCAGATACTTTTTCTGTTCCAGGCGCACGAGGACCGTTCGAATGGTCGATTCTTTAAGCGGCCGTTCCGGCGCAAGCGCCGCCTGGATCTCCGCGGCGGTGACACTGCCGCGTTCCCAGACAATCTTCATCACCTGCTGTTCCAATTCCGATAAGGCGGGTTTCGATGGCATCTAACTGCTACATAGCGTAGCACTACAAGATGTAGCACTAACGGCCGCGGGCGTCAAGAACAATTTTCGAAAGCTGCCGTTAGGTGCTCGTCAGGACCTGTTCCAGCATTTTCAGGCTGGGTTTTTCGCCAAGCACGATCAGGAAGTCGCCGGCGGAAATGGGGGAATCGGCGGGAGGATTAAAGATCATCTCACCATTGGCATGGCGGATCGCAAGCAGTATTACGTTCAAGCCGCTGCCGGCCAGCATGGCGCCTGTGGTTTTGGATACAAACTTCGTGCCGGGCTCCACGCGCACCTGCTCCATCATGATCTTGGGGCCGACGGCGCTGGTCGCGAATTCGAGAAATTCGACCACGTGCGGGCGGAGCAGGGAATTGGCCAGGCGGCGGCCGGCGAGCGTGTAGGGTGCAAAAACCGTATCCGCCCCCGCCCGGCGCAGCTTCTCTTCCGCCTGTTCTTCGGAGGCGCGCGTTACCACTACGAGTTTCGGATTCAGCGTCTTTGCCGAAAGAATAATGAACAGGTTTTCGGCATCTGAGGGCAGCGCGGCGATCAGGCCGCGCGCCCGCAGAACGCCCGCCGCGCGCAGGTCGTCATCGTTGGTCGCGTCCGCTACCACGGCCAGCATGTTGGCTTGCATTGCGCGCTCGACACGCTGTTCGTTGCGATCCACCACCAGAAACGGAACATTGGCCCGCTGCAATTCATAAGAGGCGTTGCGTCCTACCCGTCCGAAGCCGCAGACAATAAAATGATTGTGCAGTTGCGAGATCAAGCGCTTCCTTCTCCTCTTGCCGTAGCGGTCCTGCAGCTCCAGCTCGATAATAGTCTGCGTCATCGAGCCGATGGCAAACAGCACCGCGCTCACGCCGAAAAAAATGACAAAAGAGTTGAAGATGCGTCCGGCCCGGTCCAGCGGGTGGACTTCCTGGTAGCCCACCGTGGTGATGGTGGTGAGCGTCATGTAAAACGCGTCGAACCATCCCCAGCCTTCGATAAGCGCGAATCCGGCCGTCCCTACGCATAACGTGATGAGGAGGAGCCCCGCGATGATCAGGGCTCGCCGGACCAGGCGGCGGTTCATAGGCGTTTAGTTTAGCCCCGTGGAGCCGGGCTTTCCAGTCCGCCGCGGCTTTCCACCCGGCGCGTCCGCTGAACCCTCTCTGACGCCGGGCTTAAAATGGCTCGCCTGGCAGTGGCGCCAGCACGGGAGTCATCTTGCCCCACCCTTGCTCTTGCGCCAGTTTCATGTCCTTACGCAACTGTTCGGGGAGATTCTCGTTCAGCTTCGGACGCCCCTGTTCCTGAGCGAGCTGCCAGCCTACTGCGGAGACCGTCTTCGAAACGATCACCATTTCGTGGTAATCGATTTTGTCGGGTGTATCGCCGGGGCGATGGTAATCGGGGTGCAGCCCGGTCGTAAAGAAGACAATCGGAATGCCGACCTTGGCGAAATTGTAATGGTCGCTGCGGTAAAAGATGCGTTGTCCACGCGCGGTGGGTCCCAGATTGTCATGCGTGGCATCGGGCGCCGTTGCGTCGTAGAAGTGGTTCAACTCGAGCTTCTGATAGTTGTTGTTGACCTTTTCGATGGTTTGTTCCAGATCGTTGCTGCTGACGTTCGGTCCCACTAGCAAAATTTCTCCCGGCTTCACCAGGACGTGACTCTTATCGGGATCTTTGAAATCAGGACCTTTTGTGCGGCCAATCATATCGATATTGAGATCGGCCACCACTTTGCTCAGATCGATGGGCGGAAATTCCGTGAAATATTGCGAACCCCAAAGGCCTTTCTCTTCGCCACCGTTCCAGAGAAAAACAATCGTGCGGTCCGGGCGGATGCCTTTCGCGGCTCCTTCGGCGTATGCGTGCGCGATGGCGAGAAGAGCAGTCGAACCGGAACCGTCATCATCGGCGCCGTTGTTGATGTTATGAGCGCCGGGCGGAACATTTGCGCTGATGCCGATATGGTCGAGATGGGCGCTGAAGATGACATACTCATTTTTCTTGACGGGATCGCAACCTTCGAGCATCGCCACGACGTTTTCCGCATGTCCGGGCTCGCTCTTGAGGCCCAGATGCAGGCTGGCTTTCTTTTCCGCGCTGAGCGAAAACGGCTGCTCCTGGGCGTTATTGAAAGAGGCGGCCAGAATCTGCTCGGCGTTCTTCTTTTCGCCCGCAAACAGGCTGTTGGTCAGCCCCAAACCGGCGGTGATGGAAGGTACAACCGGGCAGGCAAGCTGCGAATGAAATTTGACCACCTGGTAGGGCGGGCCATTCGGTCCCACGGGGCGTCCCAGAATTGCGGGGCCAAAGCCGAAGCCGCCGCCTGCGGCGTTCGGTTCGCTCATGGCGGTTAGCTGCTGAAAAGTAGCGACGTGGATTACCGCAAGAGCGCCGTTTTTTGCCGCGGCCTGCTCCGGCGTCATGTAATCGGTGCAGTCTTCGCCCAGCGGATTCTGTCCCTGAGCGGCTGCCCCGCCGCGCCCGCCTGCTGCCTGCTCTGCGGCCAGCTCCGGTGGCAGCCCGGCGACCACGACAATTTTGCCCTTTACGTCAAGCCCGTTGTACGGATCAATGTTCTTCTTGTTTATGACGTAGCCGTTCCCCGCAAAGACCAGATTGCCGGAAATATCGAACGGCTCTAGCGAGACGCCGCGGCCCGCGGCCACCGTCCAATCCTTGCCGTATTCGAAGCTCGTTGTGCGTGTACCACCATTGCCGCCCCGGCCCTGAGCACCCGGCGCTGCACCTGCGCCGCCAGGAAATCCCGCGCCGAATCCTCCGCGCCCGCCGCGCGGCGCCGGACCCGTCACCGATACTTTGCTTTCATCGGGAATAATCTGCTTGCTCACCAGCTCAAACGGCATGAAATAGGGCTGCAACGGGCCGTTTGTGCCTGTGGTGCTGCCGCCCGGCTTGAGCCCCCATTCGGCCAGATTGCTGGCGACGAAGAGAGCGGCGGTATCGTATCCGCGCGAAGGCAGGTTGCGGCCTTCCAACTGATCGGATGCCAGAAAGTATTCGAAGATCTTCATGTCCTCTTCCGAGATGGCGTCGGAGTTTCCGAAGCTCATCGCAGCATGAGTTTTGGTCTTTGCGGTCTTCGATTTAGGTTGCTCAGCGAAAGTGCTGGTTTGCACACTCGCGAACACAATAACAGCGAGGGCGGGTAAGCCCGCAGCAAGAATTCGGTGCATAAATGATCTGTAAGGAACTGAGTTTAACAGGGAAGTGCTATTACTTATGGCTGTTACGGCGGCCCTTTGGTTACCGGGGAGTAGAGAAGTAAAGCGGAACTGTCAAGACGAGAATTGGCGTGCCTGCTGCCCGTGCTGGCTGCTGAAGAGGAGATAACCGGCGCAGCAGAGCATACCAGCCGCGGGCAGCATCCCGGGATGTTATCGCGAACTGCTATGCACGCTGTCCGAAGGTGGACCGTTTCCTTTTGCGAGCACATACGGCAGCCAGGCCTATCATGCCGGCGCCGAGCAACAACAGCGAAGCGGGCTCCGGCACAGGACTCGCTGCAAACGCGCCGTACTCTCCCGGCGGTGGGACGCCCGGCCCTGGAGTGGCATTCGGAAGATCGACCAGGCTGGTCGCATTCGCAAGGCCAGCCGCGTAGATGATCGGTCCATTCCCGACGTCGCCGTTGCTCCAAATCTCACCAACGTAGTTGCCGGAGCCGGAGATTTTGAAGGCGACTCCATAGATGTCGAACAGGCCTCCGGAAAATGGATAGGTGAGCGTCGGCACGCCGTTGACGAGTTCGAAGCAGACAGTCGGAGAGTTTCCTGCCGGGTAAAACAAGTCGTCGTAGGATAAACCACCTGAGGTGGTTGCAAAGCCAGAGACCAGAGGGTTATTTACATAAGATACCGGGGTAGCGAGCCCGGTAATCGCACCAGAGACACCTACGTTTGTGTCGGAAAACGTTCCGGTGATACCGGTGATCTCGTTGCCGGGCGGAACACTAGTATTCGGGCTCTGCGGTCCAACCGTGAGCACGCCACTCGCGGTGATTCCGTGTCCGCTGAACGAGAAATAAAACGAGTCTGCCTTGGCGGCTGGCGCAACCGCAACCGCCGCTAACACGAGCAATGCGAAGTAACCGATCTTCATTTTTCTCCTGTAAATGTCTTGCCAAAAATTTGTAAGGATGATGGTGTAACAGGGTAAGATGCCGCGATTACAGAAACATTTCTTGATGAAATTAGTGGGTAAGTTCTAGCAGTACTACAAACCTCACGTTAGATGTTATCTGTGAGAGAAACAACAAAGCGAATTTATCTGCGGCTCTTGCCCGTTCTGCAGTTAACTAATGGCCGGATTGCGAAAGGCGGGCCTGGGCAGGATGAGGACGAGCATGCAGATGGCGCTGAAAGCAAAGTAAGCACCCAGCCAATTTAGGGACTGGGCTGGCGCCGCCGGATCCAGGTTGATCCATCGAAAGATAAAGGCAAGAAAGGCTAAAGCGAAACCAACAGAGGCCACGGCTACCGCACCGAGGAGCCATTCCTGGGACACACGATGTGAGGCTCGCGAAATGCCGAATTCGTACGCACCAATGCTCAATGCCATTACAACGATTAAGAGGGCGACGGTACGGAACGCGAGGGGGCCTGTCCAAAAAGTAAAGATTGCCCCAAGTGCGCTACAGGCAAGGCCATTCAGGATCAATAGCCAGGAGTTTTGTCTCCTGCCGCTCCACACTCCGGCTGCCAGGGTACAGACTCCTGCTGCTAATGTGAGGCTGCCTAAATAAAGGATGGTTCTGCGCAACACATGGTAAGTCGATTGTCCCTCTGCGTTTGCTCTGACCAGGTAGAGAGCGGAGATGAGGGCATCAAGAACGCCACACAACGCCAGTAACCACCAGCTTCTAATCAGTCTTTGAGACAGGTGCGGCCTCCAGATCTTGGTAGCCCGACGAACGCGGCCACTTCCCAATTGTCCCACTAGGGTCGCAGCGGCGCCATAATGCTGGCGCAAATGGCGCCCCAGTTCACGCTCCGCTGAACCAACACGTGGTTGCTCGATTCAGTTCTAAACCTGTGCCATTGTTGCTGATCCGTGCCGGGCACTCCGGCCACAGCACCCGAATCGAGTTCAACCCTAATCAAGCTTCTCGCGAAAGCGGTGCGGCCGCGCATATCCGATGCATCCGATCTGCAAGCGTCGCCAAATAGAATGGCACATAGAATGACGAACACACCTGTGGCCGAACAAATCACGCACCGCTGGTACACGCGCCCGGTGCTCTTCGTGGCTGACGTGAACCGCGCTCTGCGGTTTTACGTCGACATGCTCGGATTCGAGAAGTGCTGGCATGAGGGCGACGGCGCGGGCAAGGTCTGCCAGGTCAGCCGCGCGGGATGCGAGATTATTCTTTGCGAGGATGCGATGCGCAGAGATAAGGCGCGCCTGTTCGTGGAACTGACCAGCGCCGGCTTCGCTGCGCTTGGCCGTGAAATCGTCGAGCGCTCCGTCCCGAGCCAGAAGTCCTGGTGGGGTTACGACGTGATCAGGATTGTCGATCCCGACGGAAATGAGTTGTTGTTTCCCGCAACCGATCAACCGAAGCAGTGAATGCGATAGCAGGGTGCGTCAATTCCGGTTGGGCCGCGCATCGCCGGCTGGGATCCGGACAGAGCCCAACGCGCTTGGCTTCGCGTCACGGTGCGCGCCTATGGCACAGGATGGTGTCGTATGCATTACCTCGAACCGCAGCAACAGGAGCGCGCCGCAGATCGCGGTTCTGCTGGGCGCCGGAACCGTGTTTTTTATTCTGGCGCGGCGGATTGCGCGGCGTTGGGAATTTTCGTAGACCGCCTTAAACGCGGTGCAATCTGAGCGAGCCACGATCCGCGTTGTAGCGCAAAGTTGGGCCGCCGCGGCCGATTGAGCCTCGATATGTCACGTGCCGGTGATTTTCGGATATCAGCCCGCTGAGGAGACCCGAATCGACCTCGGGTGAGACACGATCCAGATCCAGATCGAGCGTCATACCGTGTGTCGAGCTCACCCCAAGCTCGACATCCGTGCGGTCCGTACGGAACTCGCCTTGGCTTGCCAGGAGCAGCCGGTCGATGCGAATGCTTCCCCGGTCGGCATCGACATCCAAAGCTCCGTTGAAACTCGTGATATGCACTGCACTCCGGTCCGTGTGCAGCCGCACCCGGCCGAGTAAGTCACCGATCTCGATCTCGGAGCGGTTGTCGTTCACTGTCAGATCCACACTGCGGGGAACTTTGATTTCATAGTGGACCAGAGGAACGGCGTCGTGGCCAAACCAGCCTCGGTCGGACAGGCGTTCACCGAAGTCGGTTTGGATGAGGATACTGTCTGATGTGGCATCGAAGCGGATTTGCGTGCGGCGGACACTTTCTTCCGGATCCAGAGTTTCGGGCCGCGCCTGGATGGTGGCGACGACCTCCACTTCATGACGATCCCAAGGCAGAATGCGTGCCGTGCCACGTTCCGAGCGCAGTTCAACGCGGCCGTTCGCGGCCAGCGGCGCCGTGCGCCGGAATTCCTTCGAAGCCGTAGCGCCGTTTAGGGCTGCCACCAAGACCAGACAAGCAACTGAGAGAGAAGCAGTTCGGGACATCGTTGTCCTCCGGAGTGATTCTACGCAGCAAAGCGGAGTTATGTTCCGCAAAAAATAGAGCGAATCCCGCCGCCGTACGGCGTTGATTTAACCGGCTTGATGATCCGGATCTGCTGCAAATCATAATCGGCTTTCCTGGTGCTGCCTCCCAGCTAACCCCGACTAACTTCCCCTACCGCGCTGGAGCGCGTACACTTCTCGCACGGCTGGTGCAGGAGGATAGCATGAAATCGACGTTCGGCTGGTTGGTGGCGCTTTCTTTGTTCGTCGCCAGCGCAGTAGCACAAACGCCGTTCATCTGGAGCCCTGCCAACGCTCGACGATGCCTGTGTCAAGCTCAACGAAGTTTACTGGATAGAGCCAAGACAGAATGAAAGAATAAAAATCACCATGGCTAAAGCAACCTTCCAAACCGTGGATGACTACATTGCGGCGCAACCTGAGGCGACCCAGCGCGTACTACAACTCGTGCGGACCACGATACGCAAGGCTCTGCCGAACGCAGAGGAGATAATCTCGTATCAGATCCCTGCTTACAAGTTGCACGGCCGCATAGTGTTGTATTTCGCGGGCTGGAAGCGGCATTACTCGTTGTATCCCGCCGGCGAGCGCCTGATTGCGGCGTTCGAGGATCAGCTTGCACGTTATAAGGTCAGTAAAGGAACAATCCAATTTCCACTTTCTGAGCCGGTCCCTGCCAAGCTGATCGAACGTATCGCGAAGTCCCGCGCGAAAGAACTCGTCCCGCAGGAGGAATAGATTCCATTGCGTCGCGCCCCCGAACCTCAAACAGGCGCTTAAATGCCGGGCCGCCGTTGAGACCGAGGCAGGGAATGCCTAGCAGGGTGAACTCCACCGTCAGCACGTCGCCCTTCTTCCCGCTCGGATAGTCAGCGGGGGCGCGCTGAACAGCGGTCATTTCACTGTCCGGGAAGGTGGCAGTGTAGAAGCGCGCCGCCTCATGCGCGTCTTTGTCGAACCAGAGGCAGACCGTGTTCTTTGGTTTTCTGTTCATGTGGATTGTTTCATCCTTTATCGTTCAGGGTTCGGAGTGCAGGCTGACCGGTCGCGATGGGTGGAGTAACAGATGCGGTTGCCACGAGACCCTTCTCGTTTCATTGTGGCAATGCTGCCGGCGGAGAGCCGGTTAGCTGGCGCCCAATTCGGCGCGGATGGCGTCGGCGATGCGGCTAGTCCATTTTTCGACCTGCTCGTGGGTGCCGGCTTCGATCATGACGCGGGCCAGAGGCTCGGTGCCGGAGAATCGCACGACGACTCTGCCGCTGCCGTCGAACTCCTGCTCGGCGGCGCGGATTTCCGATTGTACGGATGCAAGCTCCGATAGCGGCCGCTTGTGCTTCACGCGAACGTTGACCAGCTTCTGGGGATAGGTCGAGATTTCTGCGGCGAGATCGTCGAGCGAGCGGCCGGAATCGCGGATGATTTCCATAACGCGCAAGGCAGTGAGCAGGCCATCGCCGGTGGTTGCGTATTCGGCAAAGATGACGTGGCCGGATTGCTCGCCACCGAGCATGGCCTCGCGCCGGAGCATCTCTTCCAGAACGTATTTGTCACCGACCGGCGTGCGCAACATCCGGATGCCACGGCCGGCTAAGGCCTTTTCGAGTCCCAGATTGGACATGATGGTCGCGACGACCAGATCATTGGGCAACCGGCCCATACGCTTGAGTGCGGACCCGGCAAGATACAAGACGGCGTCGCCATCGACAATGCGGCCGCTGGATGCGACGAACAGAGCGCGATCGGCATCACCATCAAAGGCGATACCGAAATCGGCGTGTGTTTCTTTTACGCGCTGCTGCAGGGCATCGAGATGAAGCGAACCGCAATTGAGATTGATGTTGCGGCCGTTGGGTGACACCGCGATCCAGTCGACCTGGGTTCCGAGGGAATTAAAGAGGCGGGGAGCAATTTCGGTAGCGGCGCCATTGGCGCAATCGATGACCACCCGAAACGGAAAAGAGCCCGAGACGGTGCCGGCCAGGTAGGCGATATAGCGGCTATCGAGAGTCGCATCGCTGTTCAGTTGTAAGGGCGTGGCGGGCTCGTTCAGGGCCAGCCAGCGTTCCATCCCGGTTTCGAGTTCGAGTTCGACCTCATCGGCCAATTTATAACCCGAATGACCGATGACCTTGAGGCCGTTATCGTAATAGGGATTGTGCGAGGCCGAGATCATGACGCCTGCGGCAAAGGGGCCGGTACGGGTCAAGTAGGCAACGCCGGGGGTAGTGATAACGCCCGCAAAGCGCGCGGCAACACCTGCGCGCGCGAGTCCACCCGCAACCTGTTCGGCGAGCCAAGGCCCGCTTTCCCGGGTGTCCATTCCGATTAGAACTTCCGGGGTTGCAAGCTGCTGCCGTTCAGTGTGTGCTCGCGCGCGGGCCCAATCGCCCAGGGCGACGCCCAAAGCAAAGGCGGTACGGGCATCGAGCGGCGGCTCACCGGCCACGCCACGGATGCCGTCGGTTCCAAAGAGTTGTCTCGACCTGATTTTGGGCATTACGAGTGTATTCCCATGGTAAACGCCGCGAGCTGCCGTTTTCAGGCCCGTGTAATCATTGAATTCGGATGAATATCTCGGTCAAGAGCGAATACGCGCTCAAGGCTGTATTCGATCTGGCTGCCCAACATATCGAGCATCGCCGGCAGGCGCTGATGGCGCCGGTTAAGATTGCCGATATCGCCAAACGCCAGAAGATTCCGCAGAAGTTTCTGGAACTCATCCTGGCGGGTTTGAAACAGAGCGGCTTCGTCGATTCGCGGCGGGGCGCCGAGGGCGGTTATCTGCTGGCGCGGTCACCGGATTCGATTACCGTCGGCGATGTGTTGCGGGCGGTGGAGAACGTGAAGGTGGCAAACCGCGGGCACAGTGATGATCCGTTTGCCGAGATCTGGCGGCGTGTCGATGAGGCGGTTTCTGCCGTTCTGGACGAGACGACGTTTGGCGAGCTGGCTCGCAAATGGCAAGAGAAGCACACGAGTTTTGTTCCCAACTGGGAAATCTAAAAGGAGAGCCGTTGGTATTTCCTGATAATTCATACAGTATCGGCCGCACACCGCTTGTCAAGCTGAACCGGGTGGTGGATGGGGCCAAAGCTACGGTGCTTGCGAAGATTGAGGGCCGCAACCCGGCATTTTCGGTGAAGGATCGCATTGGGGCATCCATTGTGTGGGACGCGGAAGAGCGCGGCGTTCTGAAGCCCGGCATGGAAATCGTAGAAGCGACCAGCGGCAATACGGGAATTGCGCTTGCGTTTGTGGGCGCCGCACGCGGCTATAAAGTGACGCTCATCATGCCGGACACGATGAGCCTGGAGCGCCGGAAGGTTTTACAGATTCTGGGCGCGAATCTGGTGCTGACCGAGGGAGCGAAGGGGATGAAGGCCGCGATTGAGAAGGCGGAGGAATTACACGCTTCCGATCCGAAGCGCTATTTTATGGCGCAGCAGTTTTCGAATCCCGCCAATCCGAAGATTCACTATGAGACCACCGGGCCGGAGATCTGGGAGGACACAGACGGGCAGGTTGATGTGCTCGTGAGCGGAGTGGGAACCGGGGGAACGATTACCGGCGTCTCGCGTTATATCAAACAGGAAAAGCGATGGCCGCTGTTATCGGTGGCGGTGGAGCCGGTTCATAGCCCGGTGATTACGCAGGCACGCGAGCAGCAGCCGTTGAAGCCGGGGCCGCATAAAATTCAGGGCTTGGGGGCGGGCTTCATTCCGGAGAACCTCGACTTATCGGTAGTAGACCGCGTGGAGCTGGTGACCAATGAAGAATCGATCGAAATGGCGCGCCGGCTGTCCACGGAAGAAGGATTGCTTTCGGGTATCTCCTGCGGAGCGGCTGTGGTTGCTGCGGTGCGTTTGGCGAAAGAGCCGGAGATGGCCGGGAAAACTATCGTGGTGATTTTGCCGGATGCGGGCGAGCGGTATCTGAGCTCGGCGCTATTTGAGGGGATGTTCGAGTAGCACTAAGCTGTTTTGGGTATTAAAGAAAGCTAAGAAAAAGTGCGCACAGGTCGTAATCCTTTTTGAAAAAATTCCGTTCCCTAGGTACATCCCCGTAACCCGGCGGGCGCTCTACCCCAAACAAACCCCCTGAGCGCCCGCACCCATCCTTAAAGAAGAATCACAGGTTCGCGCTTGGTGTAAGGTAGGTACTTGACAGGATTTGGGCGCAGTCTAGAATAGGTGTTATTTCGCTATGCAGGGCTGTCAGCACGAGCGAACCGAATTCCTGTACCGGCGCGATGGCGTCGATTATGTCCGATGTCTCGACTGCGGGCAAGTTTTTGAAGCAGAGGATCTGGACTCGGTTCCTGTTTACGAAGACGAGGAAGAGAAACCCCGGAAGCGGCGATAACCGCAGCCGCCCCATCTAAGAAGTGCCGGCGCCTACATGAGATCTTTACCGGCGGGCAACACACTACCGAATTGTCTGCCAACCGCCGAACGCCTGAATTTAAAAAGCCCGTTGCGTGTAGTTGCAATCGGGGGCGGGACGGGGCTATCCACGCTGCTGACAGGCCTAAAGAAACATGCCCGCGGCGGTCCGGGACTGAGGCCGCGGGAAAAACCGCTGGTAGAGATCGCGGCTGTGGTGACGGTCAGCGACGATGGCGGCAGCTCGGGCAGGCTGCGGCGCGATTTCGACATTCTGCCTCCGGGCGATATTCGAAATTGCATGACGGCGTTATCTGAAGACGAAGCGCTGCTGTCGCAACTGTTTCGTTACCGTTTCGATAGCGGCCGCGGGTTGAAAGGCCACAGCTTCGGCAATCTCTTTCTGACGGCGATGCACCAGATCACCGGCGACTTTGCGCATGCGGTGAAACTGTCTTCGGAGATCCTGGCGATTCGCGGGCGAATTTTTCCGGCTACTTCGACGAATGTGTCACTCGAGGCGGTGCTGGTTGACGGCACGGTGGTTCGAGGCGAGAGCAAAATCAGCAAGAGCCGGCGGGCTATTGAGGCGATACGGCTGCATCCGGCAAACTGCCCGCCGCTGCCGGAGACACTTGAAGCAATCAGCCGGGCGGATCTGATAACGCTCGGGCCTGGTTCGCTGTATACGAGCGTAATTCCGAATGTGCTGGTGGAGGGCATTCCGGAGGCGATTCAAAATTCGCCCGCTTTGAAAGTCTACTTTGTGAATCTGATGTGGCAGCCGGGCGAGACGATTAACTTCACGGCGTCGCAGCATCTGGAGGCAATTCAGTCGCACGCGCAACGCAAAATCGTAGACTGCGTGGTGCTGAATACAACGCCCATTCCGGCTGCATTGCAACGCCGCTATGCGCGCGTAAAAGTGAAGCCGGTTGAGAATGATATCGAGCGCTTATCGGCGCTGGGCGTAAAAGTTGTAACGGCCGATCTGCTGGGAGATTCGGAGGCGATGCCGCGGAAGGTGCGGCATGATCCGCATGCGCTAGCCCAGGTGGCGATAGATCTTGCCAGCCGTTCGCGCGCGCATCAAGTCCGCAGCGAAGCGCTGCTACAACGTAGACGGAGCAGATGAAAGAAAATTTGACAGCCGTGATTCTGGGGGCCGGCCTGGGAACGCGGATGAAGTCGGAAAAAGCGAAAGTGCTGCATGAGGCGGGCGGAGATACGATTCTGAATCACGTGATCCGCGCCGCGCTCACGGTGACAGCGCCGGAACGGATCGTGGTGGTGGTGGGGCATCAGGCGGATAAGGTGAAGCAGAGTGTGCGGGCCGCCGGGATACGCTTCGCGGTGCAAGCCGAGCAGAAGGGGACCGGGCACGCGGCGCGGTGCGCGCGCAATGCAATCGACTCGGAAGACGGCCTTCTTCTGATTCTGAATGGGGACGGGCCGCTGCTGAGGGCAGAGACGGTGCAAAAGCTGGTGCAGGCGGCCGAAGCACACGGCGGAGGCGGCGCTCTGATTACGACGGAGCTGCCGGACCCGACTGGTTATGGGCGCATTATTCGCGATGAAAACGGCACGATCGCTTGCATTATCGAGCAGAAGTCCGGTACACCGGAGCAGCTTGCCATTCGTGAGGTAAATCCGGGCGCGTACTGTTTTCGAGCGCGCCCGTTCTGGAGCTATATTGACGAATTGCGGCCGTCGGTTCCGGCGCAGGAGTTCTATCTGACCGATATGGCGGAAATCCTGGCGCGGCATGGTTATCCGGTTCTGCCGGTCGCGGTGGAAGACTATACGGAGCTTCTGGGTATCAACACGCGAGTTGAACTCGCTACAGCCGACCGTATTTTGAGGATGCGTAAAGCCACGGCGCTGATGCTTGGCGGCGTGACGATCGAGCATCCGGAGACGGTGACGATCGATATAGATGTTGAGGTCGGCGCGGATTCGCTGATCGAGGCCAACGTGCAGTTGCGCGGCACGACGCGCGTGGGTTCGAATTGCCGCATCGGGACGGGCTCGGTGATCCGGAACTGCAGAATTGCGGATGGTGTGACAGTGTTGCCTTATGTCATCGCCGATGATTCAGCCCTGGCGGCAGGCGCCTGCGCCGGGCCGTTTTCACGGCTGAGAATGGAAGCCGAAGTGGCGGAGAACGCGCATATCGGCAATTTTGTCGAGTTGAAGAAAACGAAGTTCGGGGCCGGGGCCAAGGCTAATCATCTGGCTTATCTGGGCGACGCCACCATCGGGGGCGAGGTAAATATCGGCGCCGGCACCATCACGTGCAATTACGATGGCGAGCGCAAGCATCCGACCACAATTGAGGACGGCGCCTTTATTGGCAGCAACTCGACGCTGGTTGCACCGCTGAAGATCGGGGCGGGAGCCTACGTTGCGGCGGGTTCTACGATCACGAAGGACGTGGAAGCTGACGCGCTGGCGTTGGGGCGGGCGTACCAGGTAGATAAGCCTGACTGGGCGCGCAAACGGCGGGAAAAGAAGCGCTGAGCGGTGCGCCGAAGCAAGTTTGTTGTTGTCAATTTGAGCGGCCCGACACACGCGTTGTTATCTGCTGGTACTGCGGAAAGCGGTTGAGCTGCTGCAGGATGGGGTCTACGCGCGCAAACACCATCCAACCATCGTGTGTTCTGAGCCCCTCAGCGAGAAAAGCGAGCGCGCGGTCCGGGTTCCCGCTGAGCACGGCGATTTCTGCTCGTCCGACAGCATTGCCAAACGCGACTCCGTCCCGGGCATCGAGCCAGCACTGCATGGCGGCCCGGTAGCCGTGTACCGAGAGCGCGTGTAAAATCGACTGCTGGTCTTCCGGAGGTACCGTGTAGGGGAACAGATACCGCAGTTGGTCGAATGCCTCCTTATCGCGGTGCTCGAAGCTGTAAACCATCCAAAGCTTGCGCCGGGCGCTCAAGAAACCGGGATCTTCCTGCAGAACTTTTTCCATCCGGCGCGCGGCTTCCGGAGCATTGCCGGCAAGGAATTCGATCCAGCCGCGATTCGTGCGCAGGATCTGCGATTTCGGGTCTACTGCCAGCGCGCGGTCCATCCAATACCGGGCACCCTGCGGATCCTGTCGCGTTGCAAGGAACAAACTGTACCACTGCAGCGCATTCGAGTTAGACGGGTCCAGCCGAATAGCATGCTGGAAGTCCTGTTCCGCATCTTTCCAGTTCCAGTCATAGAACCAGTGGCAAAAGGCGCGTGCAGCGTAGCCATCCGGCAACGAGTCGTCGAGAGACAGCGCGCGGGCAACGGCAGCTTTGGCTTCAAGAGCCGCCTTGGCGGGCTGTATCCAACCGTACTGGCCCAGCAAACCATAGGCTATGGCCTCATCGGCGTAAGCGCGAGCGAAGGACGGATCAGTGGCGGTAGCGGTCTTGAACTCCTCGAGAGCACTCAACAGGCTATGGCGCGTCCGCAACCAGAGAAAGTGCTCGCCGCGCAGATAGTGATCCGCGGCCACCGGCAGCGGAAGCGCTCGTTTTTCCGCGCCAAGCGAGAGCGCCCGGTCCCCGCACAGGCGCTGTATCACCCGAGCGGCGATATCGCGCTGGGCGCGATATACGTTGTCGGGATTGGTGACCGTTACATAGGTCCAGACGTGGCCTTCATCCGAGCCACGGATTAGCTGCGAGGTCAGGCGCAGATTCTTGCTGTCTTTGCGGACACTACTCTCGATGACGTAACTGACATGCAGCTCCGTAGCAATGCTCCGGGCGGTCGCCGGCCTGCCTTTGTAGTACATGGCGGAGGTGCGCGCGGTCACGCGCATTAGATCGCCGGAGAGCATGGAAAGTTGGGCGATAAGCTCCTCGGTCATACCGTCGGCCAATGTATCTGTCTCTGTATCACCAGTAAGATTCACTATGGGGAGGACCGCGATGGAGATGGGTAATGAAGCGCGGCGGCTAGCGAATCTGGCCGAAAGAACCCAGCCGAAGGCGATCACACAAAACAAAGCTGCGCCTGCAGCGATCCAGCGGCGCCGGGCGCCAGTCTGCGCCGCACCGGGAAGAACCGGCAACAATTCTGGCGGAGTGGGAGCTAATTCCGGGTTACGCTCAAGCGCATCGGGAGATTCGGCCGGCGGGAGCGCGCTTTCGGATCTACTAACCGACGTCCGTGTGTCGGGACCGGGTGCGTCGCATTCGTCTACATCAGCGACGAAGCGATAGCCCAATTTCGGAACCGTCTCGATGTACTTCGGCGCCGGGGCGGTGTCCTGCAACGCGTGGCGAACCTGCCGGATGGCGTAATTGAGCGCTTGTTCGAAGTCGACATGAACGTCGTCACCCCAGATCGCTCGCCGGATCTGCTGGCGCGTGACGAGATCACCCGGATGGCCGGCCAGCAAAGCGAGTACGCGCAACGGCTGTGGCTGGATGCGAACTCGCGTACCGGCGCGAAGGAGCCGGCCTCCTTTTATATCCAACGTAAACGGGCCAAAGCGCTTCAGGGACTCGCCTGTGTTCTTCGTAGAATATTCCCCCGGGGATAACAAGTGACCTTATTGTAAGTTCCGGAGCAAGCCAAGTGCCAATAGAGGCGGCTAGCACCAGACCTAGAACCAGCGAACTGAAGCTGGCCAAGATGCTGGATTAAAAGTATTTAGCTGCTCATCTTTTGCTCATATCCCGCTTACATTTTGCTTATTTTCTGCTCCTGCGATGCGCATTGACGCGAGGTAGACAAGCCGGAAAACTAGCTGTGTAAGTGCGCTCTCGCTTTGTAGGGGAGGGCAAGGAGGAAATCTAAGAACAAAAATGAAACCAATCTATAAGTACTTGGCTATCGCTGCGCTTTCAGCCACGCTGGCGAGCGCGGACACTTTTAAGAACGGCAACTTCGAAACGGGGGATGCGACCGGCTGGACCATTGGAGGGGGGAACCGGGCGGGGGTGTCGAATTCGAGTATCAACATTCCCGATTTTTTGCCTGGGGGCTCGCTGTACAACGCCACTGTGGCCAGTACGCATTCATCAATCGTTACGCCCGGGCTCGACTCAAACACGGGAAACAAGTTGAACCGTGTTTATAGCGGCAACTATTCCTGGCGGGTGGAAGATACGACATACGGCGGCTATGCTAGCGTTATTAGCCAGTCCGTAAACAACTACACCGATCCGCAGATCTTCTTCGCCTGGGCGGCAGTTCTGGAGGGTGCACACGGGCCGGATGATGCAGCTACGGTAAAGATTCTGTTGACCGACAACACAAAGGGCGATAGTCTGGTTTCCCGGCAGTACAACGCCGGCACCACCGGTTCCGGTGTCGATGCGCGATTCAATTATGAATCGAGCACTAATTACTATTGGACGCCCTGGCAGATCGAGCAGATCACGCTGCCTGCCAGTCGCATTGGGGATAACTTCACGTTAAGCGTGCTAGCGGCGGACTGCGAGCCGACGGGTCACGTTGGTTATGCCTACCTCGATGGCTTCGGCGCGGTACTGCCGCCGCCTGCGACCGCACCGGAACCGGCGAGCTTGTCTTTGGTGGGTGCTTCGCTGGCAGGCGCGTTCTTTTACGTCCGCCGTAAACGCGCTAAACGCGCCTAATCTGAAGGGCTTTGCTAAACAACGCCCGATCACTAAAACGGAGGCTGGTGATCGGGCTTTTTCGCCGCCCAGCCTCGCGCATCATTCCGCGGTCTCGATTCCTGATACATCATGCGTTGCTTGCTCCAGTCAATGGGCCCATCAGTGAATCGCTTCTGAAGCCGTGTCATGAGCTCGCTCCAGCCGCGTTGAAAATGTGCATACGCCTGATCCCACTCCGCTCCCTGTTTCCAGCCGAGATGGGTGGTGATCACGTGAGTTCTATGCGCATCGATGGAATGCATCTCCACAACGACCCAGGTCCCGCCGTTTCGCACCGCAGGGAATTGCGGCGGGGCATTCCACTGGAATGAGATCATCTCCTCAGGAGCGTAGCTGAGAATTTTGAGCCCCTTTGTGCCAGATCGCTCGTCATTCGGATCGAATTGGATTTCGTAAGCTCCGCCGATCGCAAGCTGGATATTGGCTTTTTGAGCAAAAAACTCCTCTGCACCTTCCGATGTGGTGAATACGCGCCAGATCTCCGAAACCGGACCATTGACATCACCTTCCACGCGAACCATTCGCCCGGCGCCGGACATGCTCTGCGCACAGAATGGAAGCGCTACAGCTCCCAGCACGAGGAAGGGAATACTATGCGCGAGTCTCATACGTTCTCTTCACTGCTTCAAAACGATCTGGCCGGTTTCGAGCAGAGACTTCAGATTCGAGAGAATGCGAGGCCAGCCGCCCGATACGGCCTGAATGAGCTTTGATTCGGCGCGATTCATGGTGTGTGTGATCGTGAGCTTCACTGCATCCGATACCGGCTCAAGCTCGATGGTGCAGTACGCAAAGCCCTCCGCCTTTAACTCCGGCCTGAGTTCGTGATGCCACTTCAGCACAATCCGCTTAGGCGGGTCGAATTCGATAATCTCTCCGGCGTCGGTAACGCGGCCATCGGAATAGAGCATTTCCCAGCGCGCTCCGGGCTTCCAATCGGTCCTAAAGTGCACGCCGAACCAGTATTGCTTCATGAAGTCCGGATCCGTCAGCGCTGACCACAAGCGCTCCGGGCTGGTGCGAATGAAGGTCACATAGACGAAGGTGCTTTCATCGTTCTTAGTTGCCATCCTGTTTTTCCAACCTTTTCTTGAGTTTTGAAAGCGCGCTCAGACGCGGCTGTTCGAACTTGCTGATCCATCGTTCTGCGATTTCGTTGATCGGCACGGGATTGATGAAATGAAGTCTCTCCCGCCCCTGGCGTTTCCAGGACAGCAGGTTTGCCGCTTTGAGGATCGCCAGGTGCTTGGCGACAGCCTGACGGGTCATATCGAGGCCCTCGCACAACTCGCCGAGTGTCTGCCCGTTCTTTTCATGCAGACGGTCGAGGAGTTGCCGCCGGCTGGGATCGGCCAAGGCCTTGAAAACGGCGTCATCCTGCATGTCCAATAGGTAACCATAAAGTTCCCTAACAAGTCCAATAATACGGAACTGTTTGGTTCCCTGTCAAGATCCGGGCTAGGAATGTTTATCTAGCGGTTTACTGGATGGATGAACGAGCACTTGCAGCGCGATATTGCCTTCGGGCAGATGCTGGTAGCGCACGGTTACTTTTGCGTTCAATTTGCAGTTGGCCCGGTTCAGGCGCGTTTTCGGAGTGAGCTGGAAGGTGCGGGTGTCGGGTGGATGGCCGACTAATGTTCGAGAGACCGTGATCTGATCGTGGGTAATAGAGACCAAGGTGCCGGCGAAGTACTGGGGGCGCGGCGCGGGAGCAGGCGGAACGGTACTTGTGGCCGGAGGCGACGTTCCGGTACCGGCCTCAGGATTTTGTGCCGGGCAGACGCCTGCGCATAGGACAAGTGCAAAGAACAGCAGAGGCAGATCGTAAATTCTCAACTTTTACTTGTGTAACACAGAGAGAAGATCAGTAATTTAGCTGCTACTATGAAGATGTAGGCCCGAGTGGCCTTCCCCTCCGGAATTAATCTAGTGGCCTTACTAGTTAGCGACCACCGGCGTGACGAGGCAGTCTCGCCAGATCGCCTGCTGCGGGACGACCCGACGACAGCCTCGAACAAAGTTGCTATTTTCCAGTACCTGACGGTGGGGGTGTTTATTTTTCTGGTTTCGGGATTCTGGAAACTGCAAGTGCAGAGCCCGGATGTCTACAGCGAGGCGGCGGAACGCAACCGGATCAAGAGCATTCCGATTCTGGCGCCGCGCGGGAAGATTCTCGACCGCGACGGGCGGGTAATCGTGGATAACAAAGCATCCTATTCACTGCTGTTGAACCGTGACCAGATCAAACCGGAGCATTTGCCCGCCATTGCGGATGCGCTGCAACTCGATTATGGGGAACTAGCGGCGAAGATTCGACGCATGGGCTCGAACCCGCAGATCATCATTAAAGATCAGCTCACGCGGGACGAGATTGCTTGGGTGGAATCGCATCAGGACGCCAGCGCGTATCCGGAGATGCAATTAATCAGAGCCTGGCGGCGGCAGTATCCGCAGGATGGTTTTGCCGCTCACGTCGTTGGATATGTGGGTGAGATCAGCGAAAGCGAGCTGAATTCGCCGCAGTTTCTGGATTATCAGCAAGGCGCCATTATCGGCAAGGATGGGCTGGAGCGCGAATACGATCAGACGTTGCGCGGCGTGGATGGCCAGCAGCGGGTGCTGGTAGATAGCTGGGGCCGCGAGCGGCAAATGGAAGGCACAAGGGACGCTATTCCCGGAAAAGATCTGCGGACCACTTTGGATTTGGATCTGCAGGCGGTGGCGGAACTGGCGATGGAAGGGAAGCGCGGGGCGGTGGTGGCTCTGGATCCGCGCAACGGGGAAGTGCTCGCCATGGTGAGCCGGCCGGCTTTCGATCCGAACAAGTTTACCGGGCGCATCAGCCGGGCCGATTGGAATGAGATTGCAGGCGATCCACACAAGCCGTTGATGAACCGGGCCATTCAGGCCGAACTAGCGCCGGGATCCACATTTAAGCCTTTTACCGCTTTGGCGGGTTTAGAAACGGGCGCAATTGATGACAAGACGATTTTCCATTGTCCAGGTGGCGCATCGTTTTACGGTCACTACTTCGCGTGCTGGAAGAAGGGTGGTCACGGCGATATCTCGCTGCACCGCGCGATTGAGCAATCTTGCGACGTGTTCTTCTACAACGTTGCGAACCGGGTTGGAATCGATCGGCTGGCGCATTATGCCGAGCTTGCAGGCTTCGGTCATAAGACCGGAGTTGATCTGCCGAATGAACGTGAAAGCACGATGCCTTCAACGAGATGGAAGATGCGCATGTTCCGCCAGAAGTGGTATGCGGGAGAGACCATTTCGGTAGGAATCGGGCAGGGGGCCGTTACGGTATCGCCGCTGGAGCTGGCGGCGGCCGAGGGCGGCCTGGCAATCGGAGGCCACTGGTTTCAACCGCACCTGATCAAGGGCGCCCCGCCGAAGCTGCTGCGCGACGGCAATCTGAATCCGGATAACGTTCAGAAGATTGTCTACGGGATGTATGGCGTGGTCAATGAAGGCGGGACCGGGCACGCCGCCGCTTTACCGAACGTGAAAGTTTGCGGGAAGACCGGCACGGCGCAGATTGCCTCGTTGCAAGTGACCAAGGGCCGCTCAGCGGAGGAACTGAAAGACAATGCGTGGTTCGTCGGCTACGCGCCGGAGGAAGCGCCTGAAATTGTGGTGGTGGCCTTATTTGAGAACGGAGAGCATGGCGACCATGCCGCGCCCATCGTTCGCGACGTGTTGAAGGCGTACTTCGATAAGAAAGCGCGCGAGGGCAAATTCCAAACGCAGTCTGCTTTCGCGCCGCGTCTGCTTCTGGACGCGCCCCGGACGCCGCTGGCAGTTGCCAGCATCCCGGTTCAGAGAGGGATTCGTCAGTAGTGCCGGTATATCGCCCGCTCAAAGACCTGGACTGGCCGCTACTGATCGTCACGCTGATTTTGTGCGGTCTCGGGGTTTTGCAGATTTATAGCGCCACGCAGGGCACGCATTGGGCGGATGCATGGTGGAAGCAGATCATCTGGATTGCGACCGGCCTGATCATGATGTGGGTGGTGGCGACCATCGATTACCATTCGTTGCTGGGCCGGGTGGTGTATTTGTACAGCGCCGCGGTGGCGCTGTTGGTTTTGACGCTGGTATTGGGCAACCGAGTCTTTGGTTCCACGCGCTGGATTCGAGTCGGCGGCTTTACTTTGCAGACTTCCGAGTTCGTCAAGATCGTGTTGATCCTGTTAATTGCGAAGTATCTGACCGAATTGAAATCAGAGACGCTGGAATGGAGGGACCTGGCGAAACTGGGCGCGTTTGTAGCCGTTCCGATGGCGCTGGTTATGAAAGAGCCGGATTTGGGGACCTCGCTGACTTATATTCCGGTGCTGGTTTGCGGAATCTTCATGGCCGGTTTGCGCTGGAAGTATCTATTGGTGATTCTGGGGATACTCGTCATTACTTTACCGATTGGTTATCATTTTCTTAAGCCGTATCAGAAGGATCGACTGGTCAGCTTTATCTACCCGGACCGCGATCCCAAGGGGACAGGTTTTCAGGTGATCCAATCGAGAATTGCGGTGGGCAACGGCGGAATGTGGGGGCGCGGAGCAAAGGAAAGCTCGCAAACGCATCTCGGCTTTTTGCCTGTGCCGCACACCGATTTCATCTTCGCCTCGTTTGCCGAAGAACACGGATTTGTAGGGATTGTGATCGCGCTAGTTCTGTATTTTCTGCTGATAATGCAGGTGGTGCAGAACGCGCAAACGGCGACAGACAAAGCAGGATTGTATGTCTGCATGGGGGTTGCCGCGCTGATTTTATTCCACGTGCTGGTGAATGTCGGAATGGTGGTTGGCCGGATGCCGGTAACCGGTATTCCGCTTCCCTTGATGAGTTCGGGAGGGTCCAATACGTGGTCGGTTTTCCTGATGCTGGGCTTGGTTAACAGTGTCAGATTACGAAGGTTTGTGAATTAAAGGCGTACCGGCCATCCACGGTGGAGACCGGTCAACTAAAAAAGGCTGGATTGAGCAGAAGGAATTTACGGAGCGCTAAGAGCGAGTTTGAAGTCGTCGACGACGTAAAGCGTGACTTAGAATGCCAGTGTCGAGGCAGTTGTTAGGAAAGCCGGAATATAAGATCTCCGGCGTAGAGCTTCCACTGGTTGTAACTAGTAACAATGTTTACGCCCGGTTGATTTGGGTGGCAGACACACAGCATTCCGGATATTCTCAGTAAGCTCATCACCGGCCTAAAAGGCGGTGAGTCATGAGTAAGGAGTTGGTGATTGGATCCAATCGCCATGAGACGAAAGTAGCCGTATTAGAAGACGATCAACTCGTCGAGGTTTACTTTCAGCGCGCGAATGAGTATTCGCTAGCAGGCAGCATCCATAAAGGGCGTGTTACCCGCGTGCTTCCGGGCATGCAATCGGCGTTCGTAGACCTTGGTCTGGAGCGCGATACGTTTCTTTACGTCTCTGATTTTTTTGAAGAACACGACGATATAGATATCGCCGAGGAGAAGCCGGCGCGCGGCGAGCGGCGGGAGCGCGATCGCGGGCAAGGCCGGGGGGGCGAGCAGCGTTTCTCCGGACGAGCGCCAGAAGAACGCAGCGCCGAGGTTCGCGAGATCCGGCCCGCGGGTGCGGAACCGGAAGCCGCAGAATCCGATCAGGGGGAACGCGAAGCGGGAGTTTCCGCAACCGAGGTACAGGGTGCGGTGGCGCCAGCAGGAATCGAAAACCGGCCGCAGGAGCAACGCAATGAGGATCGCGGATTTCGCAATGAGGGCCGCAACCGGCGCGGGCGCCGGAGACGCCAGCGGGGGCGCGGATTCCCGGAGAACAAGTATGCCCAGCCAGTGACGGCAGCGGCAGCTACCCCGGAGGCGGCTGCCGGTGAATCCGACAAAGAGGAGGAAGGAGGCGAAGTAATCATACTGCCTGGCGAGTCCTTGGCGAAATATCGCCAGCGGCCCGGCGGTGCGGAAGGATCGGGATTGGAGGAAGCCGCGGGTACAGCGCCGGAGTTTTCAGCTTCGGCCACCGAGGAACCGGCGGGCCAGCCCGATACAACGCCTGAGGAGCAAGAGGCGATTGAGGAAGAAGCCGAGGAACTCGAGCTAACCGAGAAAGTCTTTTCGCATCACGACAACGAAAGTGCGGAAGAGGTCGAAGAGAAGATCGAAGAAGTAAAGCAGGACCAGCCACCTGAGCCCGAAGAATCCAATGCGGAGCGGCAGGCTGCTCCGCCGGAGCAAGGCTCTGTGAGGGTATTTCCGATAGCTCCAGAGCCGTTCGCCGCGGCTGACTTTGGTGTTTACGCTCCGGAGGCGGAAGCGAACGAAGCGGCGGAAATGGCGGAAGAGGATGGGATTGATGCCGCTGAAGCGGCCGCCGAGACTGCGGCGGAGTCGGCTGAAGCGGAAGAGTTCGATGTCTTTGAGCCGGAAGAAGGTTCCGAGGCGCCAGCGTTGACCGAAGAGGGAGCAGGTAGCACGGGCACGGAACCTGCGCATGCACAGGTGGCGAGCGTCCGCGATGAAGGCGGCCGCTATATGCATCGTGTATCGCGGCGGATGCGGCGCAGACGCGGCGGGAACCGCTTTGGCACGAGTCCGGAATATGGCGTGGCGGCAACCGGCGGAGGCGCCGGAGCGGCGGTTGCCCGCGAACCTGAAATCCGCCGGGAACAAGTGGAGGAGCGCGCCAGTGAAAAGCCGGATCGCGCCATGCCCTCCATTACGGAGCTGCTGAAGGCGGGCCAGGAGATCATTGTCCAGATCGCGAAGGAACCGCTGGGGCAGAAAGGCGCGCGCATCACATCGCACATTGCGCTGCCGGGCCGTTACGTGGTCTTCATGCCGAGTGTTTCGCACCTGGGGGTTTCGCGAAAGATTGCGAGCGATGAAGAACGCCAGCGGCTGAAACGCATTCTGCAAACCCATCGGGTAGGAACTAGCGGCGGGTTCATCGTGCGCACCGCGGGCGAAGGTGTTTCCGAAGACGAGATCGCCGCCGACATGAATTTTCTGTACAGTCTCTGGCTTGATATTCGCCAGAAGGCGGAGAAGAAACCTGCGCCCGCGCTGCTGCACTGCGACTTGGATGTCGTACAGCGCATTCTGCGCGATCAGGTTACGGACGAGTTTAAGTCCATTTGGGTCGACAACGAAGAGATGTATGAAAACGTGGTGACCTTTATGCAGCGCTTTCAACCGGCATTAGTGAACCGGGTGAAGATGTACACCCGCAACGCGCCGATTTTTGACGCCTTCAACATTACGCAAGAGCTGGAGAAAGCGCTGCGGCCAAAAGTCTGGCTGAAGTCGGGAGGATACATCGTCATCAATCAAACCGAAGCGCTGGTTGCCATTGATATCAATACCGGAAAGTATGTCGGCAAATCCAATCGTTTAGAAGATACGATCGTCAAGACCAACACGGAAGCGGTGAAGGAGATTGTGCGGCAGATCCGGCTGCGCGATTTGGGCGGGATCATCGTTGTCGATTTCATCGACATGGATGAGCGCAAGAACCGGCAGAAAGTGATGCAGGCGCTCGAGGACGCGATGCGGGCCGACAAAGCGCCTTATAAGATTCTTCAGTTTAACGATTTCGGCTTAGTTGCGATCACGCGCAAGCGAGTGAAGCAGAGTTTGGAGCGGACGCTGTGTTCACCGTGCCCGTATTGCGAAGGCGCCGGGTATGTCAAAAGCGTGCAGACGATTGTGAGCGAGATTCTGGTGGAAGCGCAGAAGGTAAGCAAAGCGCTGGAGGGCAAGGATGTTGTTCTGCGCGTTCACCCGGACGTGGCCAAAGTTTTAAAGGCGAGCAATAACAATTACCTGAACGAGCTGGAAGACATCCTTGGGCGGCCCGTGCTGGTCCGGGGCGATCCATTGCTGCATCACGAAAAATTCGATTTAGCGTAAGCGTTGGGGTAAACTGAGTTCGCCCGCAGTCTGAACCTAAAAATTCAATCCGGAGAGATGGCCGAGTGGTTGAAGGCGCACGCTTGGAAAGCGTGTTTAGGGGAAACTCTAACGTGGGTTCGAATCCCACTCTCTCCGCCATATTTATCCATGACTTGCCGGATTTAAACCACCTAAAACATCATTTTTTGTGAGCTGATTTAGCCACGATTTTGAGAAAGTCCAGCCGCATCGCGGCTGGCAGCGCAAATCTCTTCGAAGCGGGCGATGGAGGCGAGTCCCGCTCGTAGCTGGTCGGCGCCGAGTTGCTTTTCAAACTCGCGTTGCAGGCGGTCGAGCGTTCGGATGACGCGCATTGCGGTGCTCTTGCCCGCCGGGCGCAAAAAGAGATTCAACGCCCGGGCGTCTTCCGGATCTATGCGGCGCCGCAGAAGCCCACGAGCTTCCAGCGCGGAAATGCAATGGCTCACGTTGCCGCGCGTCGTGTGGAGCGTGGCTGCGAGACGGGACGGCTTGATCGCCCTTGGTTCCTCAAAAAAGATGGAGACGAGGACGAGGGCTTCCAGAAAGGTGACGCCTGAAGCGCCTAGAATACGCGCCACATCCGCTTCGAGGCGCTGCGCAGCACGACGCACAGCAAATACCGGGCTATGCTCCAGGAATGTCTGAATCCGCATAGATAATTGAATAACTCAACTATTCTATTGCAAACTAAAACGTCCTTGACCGGAATCAGATAAAGGCGCATGCTGGTGCGGATGACGGAACACTCCCGGCGCGCACACGACCTTTACCGGCTGCCGATATTCGACCTGCTCTTCGAAGCACATTCGGTTCACAGGAAATTTCATCGCCTCGACGATGTTCAGCGCTGTGCCTTGCTCTCAATTAAGACGGGCGGTTGTCCGGAAGATTGCTCGTATTGTGGCCAGTCCGCGCGTTATCGAACGGGCGTGGAGCGCGAGCCTCTACTTTCGGTTGAGCGTGTGCGCGAGGCGGCGAAGGCTGCGAAGGTTCACGGCGCGCAGCGCTTTTGCATGGGGGCGGCGTGGCGCCAAGCGCCCGACGGGGAACCGTTTGCGCGCGTGCTGCAGATGATTCGGGAGGTGAAAGCGCTCGGGTTGGAGGCCTGCGCCACCTTGGGAATGCTGACATCACAGCAAGCATCGGCGCTGAAGGACGCGGGCCTCGACGCGTACAACCACAACCTGGATACAAGCCGCGAGTTCTATCCAAACATCATCACCACGCGCAGCTACGACGATCGTTTGGCGACGATCCGGGCAGCCCGTGCTGCTGGCCTTACGATTTGCAGTGGCGGCATTTTGGGAATGGGCGAAACGCCGGAAGACCGATGCGCGATGCTGGCGGAATTGGCCGCGCTCGATCCACAGCCTGAATCGGTTCCAATCAATCTTTTGATGCCGATGCCTGGGACGCCGCTCGCGAATGCAGCGCCGGCCGGGCCACTGGATCTGATTCGCACGATTGCGGTAGCGCGCGTACTGATGCCGAGGAGCCGCGTCCGCCTGGCTGCCGGGCGCGTTCGCCTTTCGCTCGAAACGCAATTAATGGCTTTTTTCGCCGGCGCGAACTCGATTTTTATTGGCGACAAATTACTCACCGCGCCGAACTCCAGCGCCGCCGATGATGAAGCTGTGCTGGCCGCAATGGGAGTGTAGATGTATTTGCGCGATCGCATTTCGAAGCGAATGCGCGAGTTTGCCGCGGCAGCGCTGCTGCGCAAGCTTCAGCCGCCGCACGGCATTGATCTATGCTCGAACGACTATCTGGGGCTCTCCAGGCATCCCGAAGTGAAGCGGCGCATGGCCGATGCGGTGATGAGCGAGGGCTGCGGATCGACCGGGTCGCGGCTGCTCCGCGGCGAGCGATCAGGTTTCGCAGCCATCGAAAAACGCTTCGCGCGTTTCAAAGGGACCGAGGCCGCATTATACTTTTCCAGCGGCTACGCGGCGAACATCGCGGTGCTGGCGACCTTCCTGGAGCCGGATGACACCGTATTCTCCGATGAGCTGAATCATGCGAGCCTGATTGATGGAATCCGGCTTGGACGGGCACGCAAGGTCATCTTCCCGCATTCGGATGTGTCGATGCTGGCGCGGAAGCTCGAGAACGAATCCTGCGCAGGACAGCGGTTTATTGCAGCCGAGTCTGTCTTCAGCATGGATGGCGATGTTGCCCCTTTGAAAGGCTACGCTCGCCTTGCTATGAGCACAGGGGCGGTGCTGATTATCGACGAAGCGCACGCGGTTGGGATTTTCGGCGAACGCGGATCGGGCTGCATCGAGGCGCAAAATATCGGCTCTACTGCACTACTCTCGATCAATCCGATGGGCAAAGCCTTCGGATGTGCCGGAGCATTTGTCTGCGGACCCGCGTGGGCGATCGACTATCTGGCACAGCGCGCCCGCCCATTTGTGTTTTCAACTGCTCCGCCGCCTGCGATCGCGGCGGCGATCGAGGCGGCACTCGATCTCGTGGAACGGAATTTCGAGGAGCGCAAACGGGTCCTTTCGCTAGCGCGCTTTCTCCGGCAGTTGCTCGCCGAACGCGGATTCAAGGTGGAACTGCAAGGATCGCAAATTATTCCGGTGGTGATCGGAGGCAATTGCGAGGCGACCAGCGTGGCTGGCTCACTTCAGAATGCGGGCTTCGATGTGCGAGCGATTCGTCCGCCTACGGTGCCCGAAGGAACGGCGCGGCTGCGGCTCTCGGTCAATGCGAGCCTTACCGAAAGCATTCTAGGCCGCTTTGCGGATACTTTGTATACGGCTGTGCGGAGTGTTGCGGCCGCATGAAACTCGCAAGAGCGCCCGGCCTCTTCGTCACAGGGACAGACACGAATGTCGGGAAAACGGCACTCTGTGCGGCGCTGATATGCCGCTACCGGCCTGTAATGCCGGTTCGGTACTGGAAACCGGTCCAGACCGGTTCCCCCGAGGACGATGATACGGCCGTGGTGCGGAGACTCGCCGGCTGCAGCGATCTCGAAATTCACGATTGCGGGATTCGGCTACCCAGGCCTTTGTCGCCGCATTTATCTGCATATTTAGCCGGCGTGCGACTAGACATTCCAAGCATTCGAAAAATGGCAAATGCCGGTAGCGGTTGGATTGTCGAAGGCGCCGGCGGGGTGCTGGTGCCTCTAAACGAGGCGGATCTCATCATTGATCTCATTAGGGAGTTGGGTCTGGCTGCAGTCATAGCGGCCCGTTCCTCGCTGGGCACCATCAATCACACGCTGCTCACGGTGGAAGCGCTGCGCGCACGATTTATTCCCGTAGCCGGCGTAGTGATGATTGGCGACCCGAATCGCGAAAACCGCCGCGCAATTGAAGCCTACGGACGTGTGGCTGTGGTCGGCGAGATGCCGCGCTTTCCGCTGCTCGCGAGCGATGAGTTGAACGATTGGGCGCAGGCGCATCTCGATCCAAACTCGATACTTGAATCTTTTCTCAGATGAACCTTCAGGAGATCGATCGCGCTTACGTCTGGCATCCGTACACGCAAATACGAACGGCGCCACCTTCCATACCGATCATCCGCGCTGAGGGCGTTTATCTTTATACCGAAGACGGGCGCCGGATTCTGGATGGAATTTCATCCTGGTGGGTGAACATTCACGGGCACAGCCATCCGCGATTGAATGAAGCGCTGGCGCGCCAGGCTCGTGAGTTGGAGCACGTGATGTTCGCCGGATTCACGCATCGCCCGGCGGTCGAATTGGCTGAGCGGCTGATCGAACTCCTTCCCGGGGGCCTTGCCCGAATTTTTTATTCTGACAACGGATCCACTGCGGTTGAAGTGGCGCTCAAGATGAGCTTCCAGTACTGGCAAAATGCCGGACAGCCGCGCCGGCGCGAATTCATCGTGCTGGATCACGCGTATCATGGCGACACGGTTGGCGCGATGTCAGCGAGCGCCGAATCGCCGTTTACCGCTCCTTTCCTGCCGCTGCTATTTCCGGTTGGACGCGCTCACGCGCCGTATTGTTTTCGCTGCCCGGTGGGATGCAACCGGTCTTCCTGTTCCATCGATTGCTTGCGAAGTCTGGAATCGATTCTGGCTTCTCGCGGGGATTCCATTGCTGCCGTGCTGGTCGAACCGATGTTGCAAGGGGCCGGCGGGATGATCGTCTGGCCGGTCGAGTTTCTTACCGGCGTACGGCGCCTGTGCGATCAATACGGCGCGCTCATGATCGCGGACGAAGTGCTTACCGGATTCGGCCGCACCGGAAAAATGTTCGCTTGCGAGCACGGTCCGGTCCGGCCGGATATCGTGTGCCTTTCCAAGGCGCTGACGGGCGGGTACCTTCCTCTGGGGGTTACCGCTGCCACGACGGCAATTTACAACTCTTTCCTGAGCGAAGATCGTCGAAAGACATTTTTTCACGGTCACTCCTTTACTGCGAACCCTTTGGCGTGTGCCGTAGCGCTGGCTAGCCTGGATCTGCTCCACGAAAATCGCTCGATCGAACGGGTACTGCGTTTGGAATCTCTGTTCCGGGCCCGGCTGGCTCCACTGCGCTCGATGCCGGTTGTGTCCGATGTGCGGATTCTTGGTGGAGTTGCCGCGCTCGAGTTGCACACGCAGCAGGGTGGATATTTAGAACCGATCGGGACGCGGCTCGGAGCGGAATTCCTGAGCTGCGGCCTTTTGCTGCGCCCGTTGGGTAACATTCTGTATTTCATGCCGCCGTACGCCATCACCGATGAGGAGGCGCACTGGGCAATCGACCAGATCGAAGCAGTGCTAGGCGCAATGGCGTAGCAGGTGCCCGGGTAATCTCGAGGGACAATCGGTACTCGCAAGTGAAGTTTGCTCAGCGCTCGTAAACGTAGCAGCGTTACCCCTCACGCAAGGCAGACAACGGGTCTACACGGCTGGCGCGCCAGGCGGGCAAATAGCAGGCGATCAGCGCGACGGCCAACAGCACTACAGCAGCAGCGGCAACGCTCGCTGGGTCGCCTGGACTTACACCAAATAACATTCTGCTGAGCAAGCGGTCCACCAACAGCGCCACCGCACAGCCGATCACCAGACCCGCGAGTACTAATCTCATACCTTGCTTCAGGATCAACGCGAGCACCGCGGAACGCGCTGCGCCCAGAGCCATGCGTAGCCCAATCTCACGCGTCCGCTGATTGACCGAATAGGCCAGAATGCCGTAGAGTCCGATGCTCGCCAAGCTGAGCGCAAGTAAGCCGAACAAACTGAGCAGCATCACGCCCATTTTGGCCTGGAATAAGCCATTCTCGATGAGCGTTTGCCCGGTGCGGATGTCGTTCGCATAGATGCGCGGGCTAATCTCTCGTATTTCATGCTGAACCGGAAGCAGGATCTGCTGTGGGTCTCCTTTGCTTCGCACATAGAGCGTCATGGCATCGGAGTAATTCTGTTTCAGTGGCACATAGACGCAATTCTGGGGTAGCTCACCCAGTGTGGAATAGTTTCCCGTCCGCGCAATGCCGACAATTTGGCGCACTCTCTTCTCGCCGGGAAGTTGGATACGCCTACCGATTGCGTCGCCGGTTGGCCAATAATCGTGTGCCAACCTTTCGTTAACAATCGCGACAGGAGTTGAGTTCCCGGTATCCATCTCAGTGAATGCGCGCCCTTTGTCGAGAGCGACGCCGGCCGTTTCGAAGTAACCGACATCTACGGTGTTCAAGATTGTGGTAATAGATTCGGATTTCGATTGTGGACCCCGGCCTGCGATTTGCAAGCCAGTAACAGTGCGCCCCCACAGTGGCAGGTTGGAGGCTTACGAGGCAGACGCTATTCCGGGAAGAGAGGCAATGCGCTCGCGAACCTCTTTGTAGAAAGCCTTGGCTTGCGGTTCAGAATATCCGGCCTGACCAGGGTTCGTCATAAAGATTGCAAGGTGTTTTGTTTGGAAACCTGGGTCGATATAGGCGAGCTGAATGCTTCGCAAAAAAAGAGCGGCAGTGACTAAAAGGAGGAAAGAGAAAGCCACTTGCGCGGTGAGCAAAACGTTTGCCATTGCGATTTTGCCACGGGCCCTGTCCACCGTGTGAGTTTCTTCTTTCAGTGTTTCCGAAATGCCGGTGCGAGAAGCCCGCAAGGCTGGGACCACGCCAAATAGAAACCCAGTTACGAGCGAAACGATCAGGGCAAATGCGAATACCGAGTTATCCAGTTTTGGAGTACTGAAATTTGAGCTAGAGGGCAG